>JBFHGS010000152.1:0-12225 GCA_041582995.1 Desulfopila sp.
AATTTACTCTATGACCACTATGGTCCCCAGGAATGGTGGCCAGGTGACTCGCAAATTGAAATACTGGTTGGCGCGATCCTTGCCCAAAATACGAACTGGGCTAATGTAACCAAGGCAATTGAAAATCTGAAGAGCCGTGGGCTAATGGGCTTGCAGCAGTTGCAAGGTACATCTATAGAAGAACTTGCTGATTATATACGACCTTCCGGTTACTACAAAATAAAAGCAAAACGACTGCATAATCTGCTCAATATGATTGCGGATTGTTATGACGGCAATCTGGATGATCTTTTTAATGACAGTACAGAGGCTGCAAGAGAGAAGTTGTTATCTGTTAAGGGGGTTGGGCCGGAGACAGCTGATGCGATCTTGCTTTATTGCGGCAATCATCCCGTTTTTGTAGTAGATGCATATACCCATCGTGTTTTTTCAAGACATAACCTGGTGCCTGATGAGTGCGACTATAATGAACTGCAAGAGCAGTTTATCTGTAACCTTGAACCTGATCCGCAACTTTTCAACGAATATCATGCCCTGATTGTTATGGTTGGAAAAGAATTTTGTAAAAAGAAAACCCCCTTGTGTGAACAGTGTCCACTCAAGGGGGTTGAGGGGTAGGGAGGTGCGGGGGATTCAGGCTTTGAGTTTCAGGAGACTACCAACCATCTCATCCGCAACTTGCAGGGTTTTCAAGTTGGCTTTATAGAGATTGCTATTGAGGCTCATCTTCGGGAACTCATGGCCAAGATCTACATTTGATAATTCAATTTCTTCCGATCCAACTGTTCCTTCCTGATAAACAATATCACCAGTAGTATTTACTTTTTCAACGTTTGCTTTTACTCCGTTCGATTCCGTTGTTGCCATGGTAACTCTGGTTTTTTTAAAACCGTTGGTATTCGCATTAGCAATATTATTTGCATTGGACTGCAATCCGGTCGAAAATGCTTGCAGAGCTGAAAGTGCTGAGTTCTGGATGGAAGATATCATACTCTTAAAGTAATTTTATTGTTGGATAGGTAGCTTACTAATCTAGTAATTGTTAAGCAATAAGTATGCCATTCTGTTTTAATGTTAGAGGGAGGTGTGTTGTTTGGTTGCAATTTATTGAAAAGATTGAGAAAAAGCGCATAGGACGGATCGTTGCAGTATTGTTGTATTGTACTTGGTGGCACTCATATGGGAAAAAGACGTAACCAGAGTTACGAAAACGTATCTGGAGTCCGTGCTGGTATCATCCCGTGGGTTGTTGAGATTACATCCCGCAGAAAGGTTTCAATTTCCTCAGGAGAATATTCAACTTTCAGTAGAGCATTTCTGTAGCGGTTGAGAGTTTGTTTCGCTTTGATGGGACTGTTGTTTTTTAAGTGGAGAGCATATAGCAAGGTTACTAATTGTTCTTCGAGAGTATTCATCCGTAGGACTTTCTCAATCAGGTCGATAGCCTCCTCGGTCCGATTGGTCTCGGCCATATGATTAGACCAAGTCGTCGTAAGCTTAATCAAACTATTGATCAGCTGATCATTAAACGTAAGGACCTGTTCGCTCTTAAAGATCTCTTCAGGTAATGACCCTTTCCACAAATCGAGGGCTTGGTTGAAGGCGTTACCAGCCTGCCACCAGTCACTGTTTTTGCTGTTTACCATCCCGCGACGGACAGCTTCCGAGAATTGCAGTGAGTCCATTTGATAGTTGGCCAGGCAAAGTATGCCTTTCTGCATGAAAATGTAATCCCGAACAATGAGTTCTGATGTTCTGGAAAGTTCCTTGCGCAGTCGGGCAAGGAGAGTGTCAAAACTTTTACGAGCATTATCTGGAGAGTTGTCTGGCCATAACTCCAATTGTATTCTTTCCTGGCTGATGCGTTGCCCTTTTGCAGTTATCAATAAACCGAGTAACTCACGTTGTGAAGGGGTGAGGTCTTTGGCCATACTTACAACTGTATCACCGAGGCTTATCTGGAATCTGTCAAGTAGGCAGAAGTTGAGAAGGGTGACCGGTTCACCATCACCATTGAAATTGATCTTAAGCCGCTCACGGGCAAGCATCTGGGCAAAACTTTTTTCAATTTCAAAGCGTACGGCGATGGAGAGTAATCTACCCATCATTACTGGTTCCCATCCCCAGAAATGCGTATAGCCATTATTTTTCATGAGAGAAAGTGCCGTTTCTAAGTCATCAAGAGCAGTTTCTGCATCATAAGCATGTAACTTGTAATAACTGCGTTGTACAAGTCCACAAATAGTAAGAAAGGTGGAAGGAATAAGATCTGATCGTTCAAGAGCTGAGTTCAGTGCGGATTCGGCTTTGTCAAATTCTCCGGCTCGGAGAAAAATGCCACCAGCTAGAATGTCATGAAAGACTTCATAATATAATCCACCAGCTTCACCACGCAATTTGGCAGATTCTGAAATGAGTTCCATCGCACGGATGTTATCATTCTGGAGTGCGGAACCATAGGCGAGCCACTGGAGTAATTGGCTGTGCATGTGGCTTGTCGAGGCGGTAGAGGTAATTCCGAAACCTTTGTTCAGGAGGTCCATTCCCATTCCGGTCTGGCCCATAGAAAAATAACATGATGCCCCCCAGACGAAAAAGTAGGGTGCCGCTACGGTTTGATCAACAACAGTCTGGTCTATACTGGACTGAATCGCCTGTTGGTGGATTTTGAAATTGAGGAAATCACCGACCATCGCTAAATAGCAGAGAAACATAATCCTGATTGTCAACTTGTTAGACATGCCGACAAGAGGATCATTCATGAGGGTGTAGCAGGTTTCGGCTTCACGAAGAAACTTAGCTCGATTTCCGCTCAGTAATTCTATGTATCCCTGAATGAATCTTGCGGATACGATGAAGTTCCGGCTATTCTGTCGTTCGGCGAGTGTGCATGCCATGGATATGTAGGTACGAGCTTTATCCATTTGACCATTAAAAAAACAGAGACCAGAGGCGAGGTTTCGGGCAGCAAGTATCTTCACATGGTCCGGTAGGGTTGCATCATTCTTTTTCAGCAGTTCTGCAGTACGCGGCAGCAATTTTGCGCCGACATTGTATTTTCCTGATATGACGAAGTGAAAATAGATCATTTGGGAGAGGCATACGAGTTCCCCTGTTTCATCATTCTTTTCAATAAATTTAACTCGGGCTTTTTCGTAGTAGGGCAGTGTTGTCTTTGGAGAGTAATCGTTGCGCAATAAACCTGCATAAAATGTCAACCAGCTGTGCTGATAAAGAATATTTTCAGGAATTGTATTGAGTAGAGAAAGAATGGTTAAGGTTCTGTTTTTGGCGACGAGTTCCATTCCTTTAGTATTAAGAAGCCGTTCCATAGTTAGATATTCACCAGCCTTTTTATAGCTTGCCAGTGCTTTCTCAAGCATGTCATGTCCCAGATAATACTCTGCCTCCTGAGTATAAATATTTTTAATTTCGATCTCAGACAGTTGCTGGCGTGCACGGAGCTGAAGGAATTCCTGAAAAAAATGGTGAAATCTGAAAACTGACTTGTTTTCATTTAAGCGGTAAATAAAAAAATTCTCCCGGGCCATTTCGGAAAGGGTAGTGTCAAAATTTTCTATGCTGGTGAGAATGGTCGCGAGGTCTATCGGGATTTCAGTGATAAATGAAAGTTTAAGGAAAGGAATGTGCAATTCATCTGGAATTTTATCGAAAATTTCATCCTGGAAATAGTCGAGCATGTGTCCCTGATCAGAACCAATGGCTGGTATAGAGCCGTTTACATGCTTCTGCCAGAATTTGTTTCGACCTGACATCGGGTGGCTGGCAAGAACGATACCCATAATCCAGCCGTTGGTAATTGTGTAAATATCAATGGCATCCTGAGGGCTGATCCTTTTTTCAAAGACATTGATGAAGAGGTCTTCAATTTCCTTATTGCTGAGAGCCAGGTCCTTTGTGCTGAGATAGCTGATCCTGTTGCTGTTTCGCATCGTTTTGCATTTTAATTCGATTGGATGTCTTGTTGACAATACGAAATGAAGTCGAGGTGGAGATGTGTCTATCAGGTATTCAAGGAGATTGTTGGTAAGGATGCTTCCGGAAATCAGGTGAAGGTCATCAAAGACAATGTAGAGGTCATTTTTCAGGTAATTGTCTATATCACTAAGTAAAATATTGGCACATCGTTTCAGGTCAAGCGGTCCGACTTCACCCTCACTGAGGATATTCGTCAATTGAGGAGATATAAAATCAGGATACTTTAAGGTGAAGTTGGCAAGTAGAGAGGAAAGCAGTAGAACCGGATCAGAATCTTCAGGGCCTATTTGATACCAGAGGTATGCGAAACTGTTATAGTTGAGAAATTGTGATATAAGAGTAGTCTTTCCCTGGCCTGCCTGGGCTTCAACAATTACTGCTTTTTTAGTCTTGATAGTTCTTGGAAGTTTGGTTGTCAGTAATTGAGTGCGTATCAACGACTGAGCCTGATCTATATGTGGGGGATAGAACTTATTGGATGGCATGGTGAACGGTAAGCTGTTTTCAGTGTTGTTCATCATGTAGAGTTTCCCCCCTGTAAGATTATTTGTCTGAATTTCTCCCTTGATACCAGAGAAACTGTCGGCAAATACCGCGAATGATTTTTGCGTCTTTTGATGTCAGTCTGATTTTACCAAGGAACTGGCGAATGTTGTTCATCCAGTATGTATGACTTTTTTCTCCAAGAAAATCAATATGTAATAGTGAATCTTCTACTTGCTGGTACATTCCTTCCAATTCAAATGAAGTCGCTATTCGTGGGTTAGGTTCTATGGAACGCGGTGCATATACTATCTGATAGTACAGTTCATAGCAGTGAATAGCAATTGCCTGGGCCAGATTGAGTGAGGAAAAATCAGCCGTGGGAATAGAGGACGTGTGCTGGCAATATTTCAATTCATCGTTAGTTAGACCGGTGTCTTCGGGGCCGAACATGATAGCGAGCTGATTGTTTGGCAGATCTGGAATTACGGTCTGAATGACTTCACGCGGTGGTCTCTCGGTCGTACGTTTCTTCCCTCGGCGGGCAGATGTGCCTATTATGATAGAGAAAGGCTTGAGAGCTTCTTCGACAGTATTGTACAACTCCATGTTATCGATAAGGTGTCTGGCCTTGTGGGTTGCCATTTTCGTCATAGGTTCACGTTCCGGCATTTCCTCCCGCACAATAATGAGTCGGTTGACTCCCATATTGAATGCAACTCTGGCTGCTGAGCCAATATTTTCCGGGAATTTAGGACGGACGAGGACGATTGCTATTTGTGAGAGCAGTTGTTTATCTGGATACATTATTCAATAGTGCCGGGTGTGAAAAAAGAAAAAGTAGAAAGAGGGGACTAGTCAATGCGTGTTGTACAATATAAAACAGGGACCAACTCCACTGCCGGAGTTGGTCCCTGTTTCTCTTACGATCTCGATTACCGCAGGTACAACCTGAAAATCACTGTTATTTCTGGTTGCCGTCCATAGAAATCTTGCTGATCTTCTCGTACTCTTCAACCTGCTTGTCGGCGGAAGATGGCATGAGTCTTTTCAGGAGGGGCACAACGCCACTTTCTGATCTTTCAAAAAGGTTTTCGGCTTCTTTCAGAGTAACCTGCCAGGCTGGAGCAAAACCCGGTGCTTTCTCAAACATGATGTCGAGTGCGGTCTGGTAAATGTAAAATTGACGAATTTCCTTACGGCCAGGTTTCTGGTTAAGGGACTGGACTGTAATACGCAGGTTGTCACGCTCCTGCTTCAGTCGTGTAAGGTCATTCTTACGACGCTCGTTTTCAGAAGAATCGATTTCCAGCTTAGTATGCAGGTGATTGCGAAGCCTGTCTACTTCCTTACTGAGCTCACGCCTGCGGAGTAATCCACGCAGGTAGATAATAATGCAGAATACGATGCCGATAGCCAGCCCTTTGGCAAACGGATTTCCAATAACAGTCATTAACCAGCCGGTTTCTTCCATATGCTACTCCCTCCTGAGCGAGTGAGACGTTAGGTAAGTCTCTATAATTGATTGTTGATTAAAAAATCTTTTCTAAAACAATTAATTCGAAATATGTTAGCAAGTCAAGATACAAAAACGATAGGGTGAATATTTCCTAACCGGAAAAAACGTTAGAATAGCTGGCGAAATGTACGTTATTGCAATGAAGATGGTTTGAAATTGATCCTGTTTTTATTTTTGTCGACATCGGTTGCCGTAACAGTAATTATATCTCCAAGCTGATAGGTTTTCCCGGAGATCTCGCCAATGACTCGATGATGTTTGCCATCATAGAGAAAATATTCATTGGAGAGGCTCTCAAGTGAAACGGAACCGCTGATAAACAAATCAAGCAATTCCACAAAAAAAGCGAATTCTGTAACGCCCGAGATAATTGCAGAAAATGGTTCATTGAGATGCTTTTCTATATAGATCAGCTTTAGTCTGTCGTTCATTTCTCGTTCCGATCCTACGGCGGTCCGTTCGCGGGCTGAGAGAAATGTTCCCTGTTCGTGGAGGTCTTGTTGCTGTTTGACTACAATGACCTTTTTTTGCCGTTCAAGTAGTAATCGGCATAATTCACGATGTACCATGAGATCCGGGTATCTGCGAATAGGTGAAGTGAAGTGTGTGTAGTCTGTCGTTGCCAAAGCAAAATGGCCTACATTCTCATCTGAATATTTTGCCTGCTGCATAGTCCGTAACAACAAATTATTTACAATATATTCTTTGGGTGTGCCTTTGCAGAGATCAAGTACTTTACCAAACCATTCAGGACTGGTTTCCGGCGGGGGTAATTGCAGGTCGAGGGTTTTGGCAAAAACACTGAACTCAGTAACTTTCTCAAAGTTTGGCAGCTCATGAATTCTGTACAGGCATTTACGCTTGTTCTGAGTAAATGTTTGGGCCACGGCTTCGTTTGCCGAGAGCATAAATTCCTCAATGATCTGGTGCGCAAAATTTCGTTCGGCTCGCGTTATTGTAGAAATTCGTCCGTCTTCATCAAGACATATTTCGGGTTCTGGAAGGGAAAAACCTATTGAACCACGGTCAACGCGCAGTTTTTGCAGTAATTTCGCTAGATCAGCTGCATGGTCAAGCATCTCAAGAAATGGCTGGTTCGCTGCTCGTGTTTTTTCGTCCTTCTCAATAACTATTGCGGCCACAGTTGTGTAGGTAAATCGCCTGTGACTTACAATGACTGATCTGCAGAACTTTTTCTTTTGCAGAACACCATTGTGGTCAAAATCGAGTATTGCGGTCAGAGCAAGACGGTCCTCACCCGGGATGAGGCTACAAAGATTATTAGAGAGTTTTTCCGGTAACATGGGAATAACTCGCCCAGGGAAATAGATGGATGTACCACGTTCATATGCATCTTTATCAAGAGCTGAACCTGGTTTGACAAAGAATGAGACATCGGCAATGGACACATGCAGGCGAAAGCCTGTTTCCGTTCTGGTCACACAGACGGCATCGTCGAAGTCTTTTGCGGTTTCGCCATCAATCGTGACGTGCAGGATACGGCGGAGGTCTTCTCTGTCATCATTCGCGGTAACAGTGTCAGGTAGATTCGCAGCTTCCAGCTCTGCTTCATAGCTGAAAGTATGCGGGAGTCTAAATTTCTCGATGACAAGTCTCATTTGCACATCTATGTTATCCGGTGAGCCGAGCACTTCGATAATTTTTCCATCAGCTATCCGCGTAGGTTGGGCAGGAATTTTTACCTGGACGATAACAGCCGTACCGCTTTGCAGATCCGGATACTTTGTGGCGTCAACACGGATAATAAATGGATATCGTGTGTCTTCCGGAAAAACAAATGAGCCTTTTTTATCACTCGTGAAAAATCCGGCAACAGTATCAGGGCCTCTTTTCAGAACAGAGATAATAGCTGCTTCAGGTCTACCGCCGGTGGCAACGCTCAGTACTCGCAACAGAACCGTATCACCGTGGACTGCTGGACCTAAACGATTGGCGGTTACGTGCGCATCGCGCCCCAGTTCCGGGGCATTACCGTGTTTGCCGGTGATAGTAACAAATCCGAAACCTTTTGGATTTTGTTCAAGAGTTCCAGTGTAGAGCTGTGCTGATTTACTGAGTTCGTAACGCTTTTTATCTATTTTTAGTATTGCTTTTATATGCAGAAGATGGGTAATGGCAGCCTTCACTTCGTTGCCAAGCGTACGCTTGCCACCGATCGTCCTTGCGATATCGGTCATGCTTGCCGGTTCACCTGTTCTGTACAGAAAGGCAAGTATGGAGTTTTCGAGTGCCAGAGCAACGTGCCGTTTTTGTGATTGCGGCTTGCCCTGAGGAGAATGAGGACGCGGCTTTCCGCGTTTAAATCTTTTTTGTCCCATAAAATATTTTTTTTCCCCCTCCATGGGGAATTCTGTTAGACTGAAATGTAGTTGTCTTGTATGTGTTATTTTCTTAAGTGTAGCACGGTGTTGACGGCAGGAAAAGAATTAAACCAGATGGGTAGTTGATTACTGGTCAGTATTGCCTGATACAATCAATACCAAGAGTAAGGATAATATGCGGCGTATTCCATTCGATATAGATACCTACAGATATCAGATGCATGAACTCTTAGCAGATGTTCAGCAACAAGTGGTATTCTGGGATGCTCTGGATTTTGCCATAGAGGCACATTTTGACCAGTGGCGCAAATCCGGGGATGCATATATTCTTCACCCGTGCTCGGTAGCTAAAATTCTTGCTGAGGAAATGGATATAACTCATCCAGAAATTTTAGCCGCAGCCCTTTTGCATGACACGGTCGAAGATGTTGAGGAAGTAACTGCCGAAGTGGTTGGTAAAAGGTTCGGGCAGTATGTTCAGTCGATCGTTGAGGGATGTACCAAAGTAACTCATGTCTCAGGCAGCAAGCAACATAATTCCCAGAGAACACATCGAAAAATATTTTCAGGTGCAGCACTCAGGCCTGAAGTTATGCTGGTCAAACTTGCTGACCGACTTCACAACCTGCGTACATTACAGGCTCTGCCGAGAAAAAAGCGCCAGCGTATCGCAGATGAAACCATAGACATATATGCTCCGCTGGCAACGGTCTTCGGACTATTTAACATGAAACGGCAGATGTACAATCTGGCGTTATTGTTTAAATATCCAAAGCAGGGGGCTAAGCTGAATGCCCAGATTCGTCAGTTGAATAACTCACCAATCGGGCTCGAGATCGTTCAGGCGTTGCGTCAACAGGCGATAACGTATGGTTTGAAATCTGAGGTGACCCTGCGAACTAAAGAATTATGGGCTTATTATGATGTAACCAACAGGCTGTTGCTCAAGCGTATCGAAACTCCTATGGAGATCCTCATAGTAGTTGATGATCGTCATTCCTGTTATAGGGCTCTTGGGGTTGTAAACGAAACTTTCAGGCCTATTCCACGTACCATGCGTGATTTTATTGCCAATCCTAAGCCGACAGGCTATCAAGGCCTCCATGCCAGAGCGATTATTAAAGGACAGAAATTTCTCTTTAAAATCAGAACTCACGAGATGGCACGAAAGGCACAGCGTGGCTTGTTTCGTAACTGGAGTTCAAAGGCAGGGAATCAGGTTCAATTTGTAAAGGAAATTCAGGAGCTCTTTGATGTTATGAGTTCTGATGATTCATTTTCCTACCGTGATGTCATAGCCGCCAGCGGAAAGAAAGAGATATACACCTATACCCCGCAAGGGGATCTTATCTGTCTGCCCTTTAAGTCAACGGTTCTTGACTTCGCTTTCCGGGTTCATACAGAAATAGGTCGAACCTGTCTTGGAGCAATGATTCGTAATACCCGTGTGCCTGCAGATCATCTGCTTTCTGACGGTGCTATGGTAAGGATTATCCGGGCAAAGGAGCCGGTGCGGTTTGAACAGTACATGATGAATGCCTGCAAAACACCTCGTGCTCGTGCTGAGCTAGCCAGAGGCTTCAGGGTTCGGCGTAGAAAAGTCACACGCCATGTCGGAGAATCGCTGCTCAGGCAGGAAATGTTGAGATATGGTTTCCCATTTGATGTTATTGAAGGTGATTCTCTTCCCGAAATCCTGAACACCTTTCATGTGGAAAATATTGATGAGCTATTCGGTCGTATTGGTGAAGGACGTTTACGGCTGTATGATGTTATGGGACGAATTAAGTCCGACTTGTTCGGTGGTAAGTCGCCTCTTTTTACACCGACAGGCGCATTCAACAAAGTGGAACTTACCACATTAGATCCCGTCTGTGTGAAGCTGTCCTCATGTTGTAAACCAAATCCGACCGCAAAAGATAACTGTGCCCTGTTGACCGAAAAAGGCTTTTCAGTCCATCACAAGAAGTGCACCCGATTGCATACTATTAAATTTCGTCGTGAAGATGCTGTAAATATAACGTGGAGACTGCGCGATACTGTTGTTCGAAAGCAGCAGGAGTTGCATATTTTACGAGCTTCCCGGGCTGATGTAATGCGTGCACTTGGAGAGGCTCCGGAGGAGATGGAAGTTGCACATTTGCAATTGCTCTCAAATTACTCCACACTTGAGCCGGCCTGGCAGCTGAATTTTAATGTACCTCATTTACAGGCAATGCAAAAAGTACTTCGTCATTTCGATAAGTCGGACATTCCCTACGAATTTTATCTTGAATGCTAATCTGACACCTTCTGTGCCAGATTAGCATTGCTGAAACAGCTTCATATGTCAGTCGTGTATATTGTGGTCCCGATCGACGTAATTACTCAAAACCTTCACAAGCATTTCCGGTAGATCGTTACGTTGTCGGGAGCTTCTGTGCAGTTGGGTAAGGGTTTTTTCAAGAGTAAGTTCTTCGCCCAGGGAAATATGTCTCAGAATAAGTGAGATCAGCCTGGTGATGGTAGTTAGATTTGATATGCGGGACTGAAGATGCTGATCACGATCAAAAGCAGTTGAAGCAAAGATTTCGACTGGCTCTCCTTCCAACTCGCTTATCGAAACGTACCAACTATTATTTTCTCTGTCCTTGGTGCGATAGCGTACGGCATCAAGCACTTCCGGAAGTTCGTCGCTGACATCTTTTTTATGCTGTGTTGTAAGCTTTCTGATCCTTGCAATGCGGTTTTGCTGAGTTGCAAGAGTTTCAGCAAGCTTGCAGCAATCTGAACAGAGTTCAACCTCGTTGTACAGTTTCAATTTCTTTGTTTTTTCGCAACCTGGGCATGGCCCGTTTTCCTGTGTCGTGTCACTCATTATTCCAAGTACCATCCGGAGTTGTTGATTGTATCAGTTTTTCCAGGAGATTCTGGAAAAGTGGGCCATCTACTTCCCGTGCACCAAAACGAAGAAGGTGTCGGGTGGTCATCTGGCAGTCTATGAGCTCTACACCCTTGTGTTTCAAATGTTCAACTAGTCCTATCAGCGCAATTTTTGAGCCGTCTGTTATTCGGGTAAACATGGATTCCCCGAAGAATACTTTGTCCAGGCAGAGTCCATATAGACCACCGGCTAGGATGGAACCCTGCCAACATTCGACGCTGTGGGCATAACCCAGTCTGTGAAGTTCAATATAGGCTGTTTTCATTTCATCGAGAATCCATGTTTCTTGGCCTAAGTCAGTTCTATTTGTGGCGCATGCGTCGATAACCTGTTCGAAATCCCTATCAAAACTCACTTCAAATGGCTTTTGTCGTATTTTCCTGGCAAGTCTTTTAGGAATTGTCAGTTCGCCGGGGATGAGAACCAGGCGAGGAGAGGTGAACCACCAGAGCACTGGGTCACCTTCTGAATACCATGGAAAAATTCCGTGCCGGTAGGCTGCTATAAGGCGTTTGGTACTCAAGTCTCCGCCAATGGCAAGCAAACCGTTATCCTCGGCGAGGTCCGGGTGAGGAAACATTATTCTGTCTGTAAGTTGAAATACGGGCATAAGTGAAAGTAACCGTAGTTACAGAAGATGTCAATATCAGCGAATTACTGCTTAATCAGGAATAAACAACATTACGTGAATCAGATATTTTTTTAATTGATTGCCATTGAAATTGAGCTTTTTAACGTCAGGGCTTGTGGGAGAAAGGTGTAAGCAATAATCGTCTGTCAGTCTGTCTGACGATGAAAATCGTGGTATAAAATCCAGGCAACAAAGAAAAGGCTAGAGTTGTAAATTCTCCGTATAAGTCCAGCGAGACCAGTGATGAAAGTAGTACATAACTGTGCTGGTCGTAAGGCAAGAAATGGTAATCAGGGTGGTTAAAATCGAACCTAAAGCAAAAAATAAT
>JBFHGS010000153.1:0-12131 GCA_041582995.1 Desulfopila sp.
GGTGTAGGCCGTTATCACAATCAGTTCTATTTTGCCACGTGTTAACGTCTGTATTTTTGCTGTTGTACGGGCTCACTGACACCCATCTTTAAACGATAACAGATTCCTGCATAGATTTTCCGAATCTCGAAGTACCTGCGAAAAATCGTATTTGGCCCAATATGCTGCAACGGTGATCAGGTACAGGTTTAAAGAGTATGCACCTGTGAGTAGTGGCTTTCTGTATCCTGATCAGCCCTATATGATTATCCGGGTGAGGCATGACTGTATTCGTTGAAGGTGTAGCTGAATATCAGTTTC
This sequence comes from Desulfopila sp., assembly GCA_041582995.1. Classification (GTDB taxonomy): domain Bacteria; phylum Desulfobacterota; class Desulfobulbia; order Desulfobulbales; family Desulfocapsaceae; genus Desulfopila. The sequence goes on from JBFHGS010000153.1 coordinate 301, forward strand.
TGCAGCAATTGTGGTTACCAGCATACACTGCATTGTATATTCCTCACGGCTGACACCTCACCTTTCCTGCTGAAAAAGAGATGTAATACGATTTAGTTCTAATATGAATTTTTCATTCAGGTTCAGCCGATAAAAATTGCTTCATGTCTTTTAGTCGCTTCTCCATGTCTTCTTTATTTTTAAATGTTACTGATAATACGACAGTATCCTGTTCGAATGCCTGGCTATGGGTAATGTCACAGTTTTCAGGCAATTTGAGAGCAGATTTCCATGCTGTAAAATGTGTTTCAGCTTCGAGCAGGCTTGGAGAAAGCAAGTTTTGTAAGAATTGAAGGAGTGATTGCGCTTTTTGCGGAACATTCATTTCAGGATGGTTGAGAATGTTCTGAATTTCATTTTTACGAAGGTACTCCACCACAGACACTCCCTGCCTTCCCACCAGATCCCTCAGTAAAGCAAGCATTCGGCGCTGCTTTCCTCCTCCGATATTTAACTGCATAAAGAGAGCAAATACTGCTTTCTGGTCTGCGTTGTTGAGTTTAAGCAGTTCTCTTGCAACAATTTCAGGTATGTTTTCGGTTATCAGTGCGGTCTGAACAGGTGGCTCAAGCTGAAGAAGTTCGAGAGTTCTGTTGATAATATGAGGGTTTACCTGCAGTTCAAGTTGCTTGAATAGCTCTGCTTTTTGATTTGAATCCAGGAGCTGGTCGCAGAGTTGAAAGAAGTGTGCTCGTTCAATGACTGAGAGTGGATGGCTGCGTGAATTTTCCTCGAACACCAGGCCCAGAATTTCTTTCGCCGGTGTATTGTCAGCAACGACCCTACACCAGATGGCAGTTTCCGGATATATGGTTTGAAATGTTGTAAAACATCTTCTGCCGGTGATAAATTCAAACGATCCATCACTGGATTGCTGCACTATTGGTTGATATAAAAGACCAATTCTTCGAATAGATTCACTTGACTGGTGGGTGAGATAACTGTCTGGCAGTGATGGTCGTAATTCCCAGGAACTGTTTGATTGCAGTTGTTCTGGCGAAAGGAGTCTGCAGGTGTAAGTGGGGCGCATAGTATGATATTGCATTGAGTTATAGAAGTCTGCCGGCAGATCAAGCCAGATTCTGTCTGAATGTTTTCATGTTCATGACCATGAAAAATAAATGACCTGTCTCTGCACCAAAGTACCATGATGCGGAGACAGGTCAATTTTTTAAAGCACAGGAGAGATATTGATAGAGCAGGTTGCTACGAATCAGTTATCTGAGTTTATTTTGTCTCTCAATATGCCTGATGGTTTAAAAGTAACAACTCTGCGAGCATCAAGTGTAAGTTCATCGCCAGTCTGAGGGTTGCGCCCCCTGCGTGAGTTTTTGTCTTTTACGTTGAATTTCCCGAAACCACTAAGTAAAAGATCGGATCCGTCGATAAGGGCGGTTTTGGAAATTCTCAAAAATGCCTCGACTGAATCAGTAGCTTGAGCTTTGGTCAGACCTTCATGGTTTTTGTAAACCTGCTGTACAATATCTGCTTTGGTGAGAGTCATATCTTCCTCCTTAATATGCTGTAATAGTTATGTAACCTCTAATAATGATATACTTTCGCAGAAGAAAGTCAACAATGAGCCATAAATTAATTCAAAATATATTTTTAATAACCGCTTACTTAATGGAGATTATTGTCGGGCACATTGTTTGTCAGGCTTTCTCCTGTGTGAAGTTAATACCGCAATGTGGCACAGAAATAAAGCAAATTCTCTCGAGGTGTTCGAAATGTATGATTAAAAAGACCATAACTCCCCTTACGCAATACGCTGTGAAGGTAAGGGAAGTGGTTATACGAAAGCTTTACAACACTACAGATAGGACTTTACACCCTCTCTTGTGATTTTGAGAAAGAGGGTGTTATGTGATAGGACAACAATGTATCAATAGAATCCGGATGGTCTAAATTCAAAACGTTTAGGGGGATCAGACCACGCTTGCAATTTTGAAGATCGGCAGGTACATGGCAACAACAAGTCCACCAATCATACCACCCAGAAATACCATCATAAACGGTTCGATCATAGCTGTAAGATTCTCGACGGCCTGGTCAACCTCTTCGTCGTAGAAATCTGCAATTTTCTCAAGCATTGCGTCGAGCGCACCAACCGATTCACCAACATTAATCATCTGTACAACCATATTAGGAAAAACACCGCTTTCCTCAAGTGGTTCAGAAATAGGTCGACCTTCAGCAATGGCATCGCCAACCCGAAAGACTGCCCGTTCAATAATTTTGTTTCCGGCAGTTCGCGCCACGACCTGGAGAGCTTCAAGGATTGGAACACCGCTCTGAAGCATGGTGCTGAGTGTTCTGGTGAATTTGGCTACCGCAACTTTCCGCAACAAAACGCCAACAACAGGCATTCGAAGAAATGCACGGTCAAAGAAAAGCTGGCCTTTCTCCGTAGTATAAATCTTCTTAAAAATCATCCACGAGAGGACAGCAGCAATAATCATGTAGAGTGAGTTCGATTTAAAGAAATCACTCAGATCAACTACCAACTGTGTCGGACCCGGCAGTGTGCTGCCAAAATCCTCAAACATCGATTTGAAAACAGGAACAACGAAAATGAGGATAACGCCAAGGATTAGGATGGAAATTGCAAGACATATGGTCGGGTATGTCATGGCGCCTTTAATTTTCTTTTTCAAGGCCATAGATTTTTCCATGAACACAGCAAGGCGCGAAAGGATGGTGTCGAGGATACCACCGGTTTCACCCGCTTCAATCATGTTGGTGAAAAGCTTATCGAAAACTTTAGGATGCTTACGCATTGAATCCGCGAGAGTGGAACCTGACTCAACGTCGGACCGAATGTCACCCAGGACTGATCTGAAAGTCGGATTACTCTGCTGCTTCTCGAGTATTTCGAGTCCTTGAACAAGTGGCAGGCCTGCATCAATCATGGTGGAAAGCTGGCGGGTAAAAATAACGATATCTTTACCTGTGACCTTCGGTTTGAAAAATGCAACATTTGCCAGGAGATCTTTCGGTTTTTCCTTAATAACAGGATTGACAACACGAAGTCTTTTAACTTGAGCAAGTGCTGATGCCTGGTCAGGAGCTTCAATCTCTCCCTTTCGTTTTTCTCCGAATGAGTTTTTTCCTTTCCATATGTAAACAGGCATGCGTTGACTCCTGATGGATATACTGTGACTATTTGGTTGGGTTAATAGCCGCTAAGTTAATAAAATCGAAGTGATACGTTAATAAGCCGTATTATATAACAAGTGATTGGAGAATACAAGAAAAGTAGTATTAATAGAATTCTATTTTAATCTGGGTAGTTAGGTACTACCTGTGATTGAATTAATATTTTGACGAACACTAAAGAATAATCTGGATAATGCCTGTGTAAACAGTACCATAGCCTTGACGGATTTTGGTGCGAGTTGATTCAATGTCGACTGATGTGTCAGATTGAGGTGCAGCAACTCGTCATTAATATATATTCAGGCCATTGAAAGCAGGGGATTGGGGAACTAGAGTATACACTGCCTGTCAGACATCTATGTCTGAAGAAAATCATGTGCCGGCAGGTTTTGTGTTGTTGGAAGTGTGATTATTTGATATGGTATCAAGTTCTAATCATTTTAGCGGCTGAATTGTACCCTGGCTGGCGATTTCGCTTGCCTGTATTACCTCTGCTTTTGGGCAGAAGGGTGAAGGTTCGTATATTGAATCGGAGGATAAATACCATGCAGAAAGAGACTGCTGTGAGCTATACAGAAAGAAATTTCAAACCTGTAATCGATAAGTGCGCTGGTTGTGACAGGATTGTTGAAGAAAACGAATCCAAATTTTGCAACAGTTACATAAATCCTGAGGCGAAATGGCGTACCGGGATTTGCAATTTTGCAACTCATGCCAAGCCTGAAATTACCGTAACCAAGGTTAGAGTAAACCCACTGAAAGCTGCAAAACGAGCTTCCAAACGGAAATAACCTGCTGGTTTTTTACGGTTTTACCTGTGGAATAAAAAAAGGCTGTGTCGCTATTTGCGACACAGCCTTTTTTTTATGTCAACCGGGAGGGAAGATTTATGTATTCCAACATAAAGACCGGGAGACAGATTTATTTTCACCGGACAACGTGAAAAAAGATCAGTCCCCTCAGGTTCACTTAGACCGCCCTACACCGGTATAGGTAAAACCGTTCTTGGTCATTTGTTCAGGAGAATAGACGTTCCGCAGGTCGATAAATGCTGCACCTTTCATGAGGTTGCGTAATTTTTCGAGATCAAGTGCCCTGTACTGATTCCATTCCGTCATGAGAATGACAGCGTCAGCTCCGGTACACGCCTCGTATGCATCATCGACATATTCCAGAGAATCGGGGAGGTAATGTTTGGCTTCTGCCATTCCCTGAGGGTCGTGGGCTCGTATTTTTGCACCTTTTTCAAGCAGCGCCGGCAGTATGGTAATCGCAGGAGCGTCTCTCATGTCGTCTGTTTCAGGCTTGAAGGTAAGGCCGAGGACAGCAATTGTTTTTCCAGCTTCATTTCCGCCGAGAGCATCGCGAATTTTCTTAACCATCATTGCTTTCTGTGCAGCGTTAACTTCTACTGTTGCCTCGATAATACGCAAACTCTGCCCATGTTCCTGGGCGATACGTAAAAGTGCCAGTGTGTCCTTCGGGAAGCAGGATCCGCCATAACCCGGTCCGGGATGCAGGAACTTGCTGCCGATACGACCGTCCATGCCGATACCCTTAGCCAGGTCGATGACATCAGCCCCGATAGAATCGCAGAGCAGAGCAATTTCATTTATAAAACTAATCTTTGTTGCGAGAAAGGCGTTTGCGGCATACTTGGTGAGTTCGGCTGTTTTGATACCTGTGCGTACTATAGGAGTTTCCCGTAGGAAAAGAGGTTTGTAGATGTTTCGTAACACCTCTTCAGCCCGATCTGATTCAACCCCGATAACCACTCGGTCCGGGCGCATGAAGTCATGTATGGCTGCACCTTCTCTTAAGAATTCAGGGTTTGAGGCAACGTCGAAGTCTGCTTCAGGATTCACTTCATGGATTATACGGGCAACCTGTTCAGCGGTACCGACAGGAACTGTGCTTTTGTCTACGATAACAGTATAACCTTTCAGCTCGGCAGCGATCTCTTTTGTTGCTTCATAGATGTACGTCAGGTCGGCGTAACCATCACCTCTGCGGCTGCTTGGGGTGCCGACTGCAAGGAAAACAGCTTCCGCGTTGGCAACAGCATCTTTTAACTCGGTGGTGAAATGGAGTCTTCCCTCACTGCAGTTTTTTTCGACCAGCTGATCAAGGCCCGGCTCGTATATTGGGATTTTACCATCTAGCAATGTTTTGATTTTTTTCTGGTCTTTGTCGACACAGGTTACATCGTGTCCGAACTCAGCAAAGCAGGTGCCGGTCACCAAGCCTACATAGCCTGTGCCAATCATGGTGATTCTCATGATACAGATCCTTACGTTTTAAGTTATGAGTGTGGTTTTTTCTAACGTTGACCGAAGATGGCCGTGCCTATCCGGATTATGGTAGCCCCTTCCTGAATGGCGACATGGTAGTCGTTTGACATACCCATTGAAAGTTCTACCTTCTGGTTATCAGGGAAGAGCCCCTGTTTTTGCAATTGTGTAGCCAGTTCTCGCAGCTGTCTGAAATGTGGTCGTGCCAGTTCAGGGTCCTCGGTGAATGGAGGCATGGTCATGAGTCCGGTGACTGTTATGTTCGGCAGAGTATTGATCTGTTTGAGGAGATTTTCGGCCTCATCAGTTTCTATGCCTGATTTGTTTTCATCCTGTCCGATATTCACCTGCAACAGGATTTTCATTGTCCGGTTCAGTTCCTGTAGATTTTTGCTGAGAGCAGAAGCCAGTTTGAAACTGTCTACAGTTTCTATAACATCGAAAATGCGTGCGGCAATTTTTGCCTTGTTACGCTGCAGATGTCCAATGAAATGAAGAGTACATGTGTTATCAAGTTCTATTGCTTTGGTTTCGGCTTCCTGAATATAATTTTCACCGAAAACCTGTTGTCCTGCTGCTCTTGCTTCTATTATTGCTTCAACAGGGAAGCGCTTTGAAACGGCAACGAGTTGAATTTCGGCAGGATCACGGCCGCATTCTCTAGCTATCTTTTCAATGTTGTTTGAGATTTCCTGTAAGTTATCTGCAATGCTCATGGTGTGTTCTCCGCTCAATTCTGTCGCAACTTGAAGAGTTTTTCAGCATTAGCTGTCGTTTGACGTGCAACTTCGTCAAGACTCATGTCGCGTAATCTGGCTATAAAATCTGCAGTGTACAGTACGTTGACTGGTTCATTTCTCTTGCCGCGTAAAGGGTGCGGGCTGAGAAACGGGCCATCAGTTTCAATGAGCATCCGTTCGAGTGGAATCGTTCGTGCAACTTCCTGAAGATCCAGCGCGTTCTTAAATGTTACGACGCCTGGTATAGAGATATAAAAACCCAGCTCAAGTACTTTCTCTGCAAATTGACAATCACCGGAGAAGCAGTGCATGACTCCTCCGAAATCGGAAGTTCCGGCCTGCCGAAGTATACGCAACGTATCGTCATGTGCTTCTCGGTCATGAACGACTACAGGCAGGCGAAGCTCTTTCGCAAGAGCCAGCTGGTTGGCAAAATGGAGCCGCTGGTTATCGGCATGCGAATATTCTTTCACATAATCAAGGCCAATTTCGCCGTACCCGACAATATAATCGCTATAGGTATCTGCGATCTCACCAATTTTATCATAGGTCGCAGTGGTAACAGCATCTACATCATGTGGATGGATGCCGACAGTTGCAGAAATATTCTGGTAAGCCGCTGCTAATTCTGCAGCATGCAATGAACTCTGCAGATCTATACCTATGGTAACAATATGCTCGACTTTATTGCTGGTGGCTCGCTGAAGCAGTTCTTCAAGGTCTCCTTTGAATGCCTCCATATCCAGGTGACAATGTGTGTCAACAAGTGAGACTCCAGAAGATAAAACTGGTAAATCTATAACTCTTTTTTTCAAAACGTGTTTCCTCCAGCACCTTTTTAGCAGAAAACTGTAGTGGTGGCAATCTGCAAAAAAGCTCTAAACAATTATTGAATATCCGAAAAAACAACTACAGCGTATGAGGTATCGGGCTGATTGCTGCCTTCATCCCGACGAGGGGAAATGAAATACTAGGAATAACTCGTTGTTTTGTAATAAATGCATCGTATTACGCTAAGGATCGCTTAGCATGGTGAGGTGTTATGTTAGGTGCGAGGGGCGCACGACGATTCAGCTTGCAACCACTGAAAATTAAGGTGAATGCTGTGGCTTGTCGAGTGGCCTGTGAGGAAAGCCGCTCAGAGGCCTCACTCTTTAATCCTACCCCCGCTCTTGTTAAAGCAGAGATTCAAAGGTGATCAGATACTGTATTTGCCTCTACCTCTACCTCTACCTCATGCTTCATCATTCCTGTTGAAAAGAGGGGTAATCAGAAACACATAGACGATGCATTCATTGCCAATACATGAATTATCGATATATGAGCTCAACTATAAGACTGGCAGGAGCGAAATGGAAGTTAGAAGTTTTAAAGTAAGGACTAGTCTGGATCTGCACCTGCGGAAACGTTTCAGATAAATTCATGCACCCCTGCTGATGAGGTAAATTTTTAATAAAAATAGGATGCTAAAGTCAAACACAGAATCCTAACAACCTCTCTAACCTATTGCAATGATTTTAAAAGAAAAGTAAAAAATATCTTCATATACAGAACAAACTATCGTATAGTGATTACAGCGTATTTTGTCTGCTCCTACAGGCAGGCTGGTTATTATGGCAAAGCAAAATCGCTCCAGTGCGGATAAAAGAGTGATGATAAACTCATGAGTCCTGAAGAGTAGATAATAAGTGAGTGCATTGGCTGTAATGTTTTTTTTTAAAGAACGCCGCTATACATTGAACAGATTACGATATTTTCGCAGATATGGAATATCAGCGCCCAGGTACCATATGCCCACAACTTTGATGAGGTAAGTAGCATGAATTATGGGATTGTCAGTCAGGAACAACTTGAACAGATAGATGCGCTATTAACAGATAAACTGATAAGCCTTGGTGTTGAATGTGTCATAATTATAGACATGGCCGGGAATATCATTACAGCCAAAGACAGAGGAGAGAATAAATATGATGTGTATTCTTTTGCCGCTCTGGCTGCCGGTAATTTTGCTACAGTAGATGCCATGGCTAAGCTTGTTGGTGAACAGGAGTTTTCATTGCTTTTTCACAAAGGTCAGGATTCAAACATCCACTTCAGTAAAATAGATGATGAACTTCTTTTGATATCAATGTTTGGCAAAGAGATATCTCTTGGTTTTCTCCGGCTAAATGTAGTTGATGTGATCGAAAAGATCCAAAAGATATGGGACAAGAAATAGAACTCTCCCCTGATGGATACACATGTCGTAAATGGGTCTTTGGCCTGTTACGTATGATACAACGTAGAAAGTGGAGGTCGGAGCGTTGAGTTTTATAAATCTGAAAGAAAAAGTTGTCCAGGTCAAGATAGTTTATTACGGACCGGGAAGGTGTGGCAAAACTACCAACCTCGAATATATAAACCAGACCTATCGTAAGCAGATCATGTCTGAAATGGTCAGCTTGAAAACTCATGGTGACCGAACACTGTTTTTTGATTTTCTGCCTTTTGACATGGGGCAGATCAAAGGCTATGATATCAAAATTCAGCTCTATACGGTTCCGGGTCAGGTTAAATATAATGCTACCCGCAAGCTGGTTCTGCGAGGTGTTGACGGTATAGTTTTTGTAGCGGATGCGATGGCCAAGCAGCGTGAGAAAAATATACGCTCCCTCAACCAGCTTCACGAGAACCTCCAGTCTTATAAGGAATCTATTTTCAATATTCCTCTTGTCATGCAGTATAATAAAGTTGATCTTAAAGAACATGGCATCCCAATATTGCCTACAGAAGTTTTGCAGAAAGATCTTAACAGCAGGTTGAAAGTTCCGTATTACGAAGCTAGTGCCATCACCGGGTATAATGTCGCCGAGACCTTGAAGAAAATCATTTCTTCGACTGTTGTTTCGATTCAGAAAAAACTACTCTAGAGAGAATGTGCAGTGGACCAGTACACAGACAGCCAGTATGATGACGATCTCACAATTGGAGCTGATGAGTATGATGAATCCTTCCAGACGAGCGATGTAGATCTCTTTGAGTTCGGTGGTGAGGAGGATTCTCCGATTTCACGGTTGAAGACGCTGGTCTTGTCGATCGACTGGGAGATTACTGATGAGGTGCTTCTGCAGTTCAACGATGAACTTCTCGATTTGAAGGATGTCTGGGCTGCCGATAAGGTAAGAATGGTTTACCTTCAGGCTCTTCAGAAAATCGGTAAATATATCCAGCGCCAGAAAGCTGATTCTCATCCTAATGCGATAAAACTGCTGCTGAGTATGTATTACAATCTTGAGAGAATCGTGTTGTCGCACGATCTTTCCGCTGACGAAAAGAAAAAAATTCTTATCGAAGATGTTCGCAAGTTTGAGCGACTGAAAAAACAGATAGGCAAAGAGCCGCAGGTTGCAGGTGCTGCAGGTAAAAAAGCTGAATCCTCGCATGCAGACGAAGTTGAGGCACCGCCAGCCATTGCAGAGGCAAAGGAGTTGCTCGATCTTAAGGCTATTGTACTTGGTATTGATTGGGAGATTACCGAAAAAGATCTGATTGAGCTGCGCGAAGAGGTGGTGCGGCTTGAGGCGGAATATAGTGATAGCAGGCCGCGTCTGGTCTTTCTGCAGGGCATTGGCACTCTCGGCGCATATATTCGTAAGAAAAAGAGCAACGCCCATGCTGATGCGTTCAAGCTGTTACATTCATTTTATGAGGGGTTGGAGAAATTAGTTCAAACTCCGATGATAACGCTGGAACAGGAAAAGGCCATTTTGCTGCCTGAAGTGGAAAAGTTTAATATCTTTAAATCACTCATAGCCAAGAGCCTGACCCAGGTAGAACTCGAACCTGTAGATTCCACTGAGCCTGAAGATGAGTATGGAGACATAGAGAATATTGCTCCTGCCTTTGCAGATATGCCTGAAGATGCAGTACATGGTTTTCAGGAAGAGGTTGAAGCGGCCGCACTCGGGGTTGAGAGTCCTGTTAGTGTGAATGCCCACATCGATAAATTTTTTGGTGAAGATGATACTGTAGACAGCGCCCCGGCTGAAGAAATTGCGATTGAACCTGAACCTGAATTGCCAGTTGCTTCGGTGGACGAGAGTGTGAATAAAGAAGCTGAAGAATTTAGCTCTGCATTCTTTGATGGTGGAGAAGAGGCAACTCCGGTTGAAGTTGATCGAGAAACGGCCTTAAAAGGCGTGGATGTTGAAACTGAAGCGGATGATGATTCTGATGAGGAAGCCTTGCCATTTGAGGAAGGAGAAGTTGCCCCCGCACTGGCTGATAGTGATGTTACAAGTGCATTCAGTGTTGGCGCTCTCGGTAATAACGAACCAGAGGGAGAGGTTTCTGACGAGATAACCGGTCGTCTCGATGATTTCTTCGATCAGAAAGAACCGGGAGAAGTTGAACCGGCCTTTGGTGTTGATGCTGAAGTTGCCCTGCAGGGTGTAAATGTCGAAAGCGAAGGGGACGAAGACGAGGAGAGCGTAACGGCTGAACTGAAAGAGGCCGAGGATTCTCTCGATTTTGATGAGATAGCTCCTGCCTTTGCAGATATTGATGATGATTTTGAATTACCCGATGATTTGCTTAGTGATACTGAGCTGCCAATGGAGCCTGCTGAGTTTGATGAGCCGCGACAGGAGCTCAGTTCTGCAGATACACTGACTGAAGATGAAGAGACGCTTGATGCTCAGGCTGAAGCAACAGCATTGGAAGCAGATTTATCAGCCTTTGACGAAGTTGATTTCAAAGATGTTGTTGAGCCGGTGGCCGAAGATGAAGCAACCGGTGGAGCAGAATTGCCGCCTGAACTTGATTTTGATGAGTTTGAGGATATTCCCGCGGCACTTTCCGATGAAGATATCCCTGCACAGAAGGAAGCTGCTGACGAGCAGGATACAGCAGAATCGGCTGTAGAAGACCGCTTTGATGAAATGTTTGGTACATCTGTTGATGAAGATGTCCTGGAGATAGACGAACCGGTAGGTGAAACAGAGTCTGAGTCTGAGTTTGAAGATCAGGTGGATCAGTTCTTCAGTCTTGAAGATGATACCGAGGAAGACGTTACAGAACAGGATGCCGTGACGGATACGGGATCAGTTGCAGAGGAATTTACAGTATCTGAAACACCTGTACCTGAAGCACCAGTTGAAGAAGCAGCTGCTGATGAAATTTCCGGCGATGATCTTTCTTTGAGAGATGAGCCGGATTCAGAAATTGACGAGGCAGAAGGTCTCGCTATACCGCCATCTGTAGAATTTGAGCCGGTTGAGGAAGAGGAGGAAGACGTCTTCTTCGAACTTGCTGAAGACGAGGAAGATATAGCAGAACTGCCGGCTGTAGAGGATACTCTTGAAGAAGAGCCGCCTGCTGATCTTATGGATAAAGCTCTCGCGGCAGGTGCTGGTGTGGCTGCTGGAATTGCAGGAAAGAGTATTGTAGACGATCTTTTTGAAGAATCTGAAGATGCTCCTGTTGCTCCTGTTGCTGAACCTGCAGAGGAAGATACGTTCGACGCGGTGTTTACAGCCGCTGAAGAGGATGTCGTTGAAGAGCCGTTAGAGTTTGTAGATGAACTGGCGGAAGAATCTCCTGTAGAGACTACTCCTGCAGTAGA
>JBFHGS010000154.1:0-11879 GCA_041582995.1 Desulfopila sp.
AGAGACTGAAGGCGAAATGCTTTGTCTGCGCTGGGCTAAAGCGATGAAACATATCGCTGAAAACATCACTGTATACATTGACGATGAAAATCTGATCTGCGGACGTGGTGGTGTAAAGGGCCGTTATGGTCTCCTTTACCCTGAACTTGACGGTGACTTCCTTGATATCGCCATTAAAGATCTGCCAAGCCGTACCGAGTCTCCTTTCTCCATTTCTGAAGAAGACGCACGTATTGTTGTTGAAGAGATCGCACCATACTGGAAAGGCAAGACCTACCACGAAGCACTGAACGCTGCTTTCCCGGCAGATGTACATAAGCTTTCCTACGATGATCCAAACGGACTTAACTCCCGTTTCATCGTTAACGAGACCTCTTCGTTCCGTTCTTCCATTCAGTGGGTACACGATTACGCCAAAGTATTGAATCGTGGTTTTGGTGGCATCAAGAAGGAAGCACTCGAGAAGCTTGAAGCTCTTGATCCGCTTTCTCCGAAAGATAACGTTGAGAAGAAGCCTTTCCTTGAGTCAATCGTTACCGTATGTGATGCAATCACCATTTGGGCAAACCGTCATGCTGTTCTTGCCCGTGAGCTTGCAGAGAAAGAAACAAACATGGTGCGTAAGATGGAACTGTTCAAGATGGCTGACATCTGTGAGCGTGTTCCTGAGCATCCTGCCCGTACCTTCCACGAGGCTGTTCAGTCTCAGTGGTTTACCCAGATGTTCTCCCGTATGGAGCAGAAGACCGGTACCATCGTTTCCAACGGCCGTATGGACCAGTACCTCTATCCATTCTACAAAGCTGACGTTGAAGCTGGTATCCTTGATGACGATCAGGCTCTTGAACTGCTTGAGTGTCTCTGGGTTGGTATGGCACAGTTCATCGACCTCTATGTGTCTCCTACCGGTGGTGCATTCAACGAAGGATACGCGCACTGGGAAGCTGTCACCATCGGTGGTCAGACCCCTCAGGGTCGTGATGCGACCAACGAACTGACCTACCTGTTCCTGAAGTCAAAACGCGAGTTCCCGCTGCACTACCCTGATCTTGCTGCACGTATCCATTCCCGTTCTCCGGAGCGCTACCTGGCTGACGTTGCCGAGACCATCAAAGACGGTTCCGGCTTCCCGAAACTGATCAACGATGAAGAGATCGTGCCGATTTACGTTTCTAAAGGTGCAACTTTCGAAGAAGCATATGATTACGCCGTTTCCGGTTGTACCGAAGCGCGTATGCCGAACCGTGACACCTACACCTCCGGTGGTGCCTACATCAACTTCGTTGCCGCACTTGAGATGACCCTTCGTAACGGCAAAATGAAGAAGCATGGTGACGAGCAGCTTGGTCTTGAGACCGGTGACGCTACCTCTTTCCAGACATGGGATGAGTTCTGGAATGCCTACGTTGCGCAACACAAGCTTTTCCTGAAGACCGCTTTCCAGCAGCAGTACATCATCAACAATCTTCGTGCCAAGCACTTTGCTCAGCCGATGGGTTCTGCGATGCATGATCTCTGCATGAAGCATTGTCTTGATCTGCACACCCCGTTTATTCCTGAGGGTATCAACCTCGGATACTTCGAGCACATGGGTCTCGGTACTCTAGTTGACTCTTTGAGTGCTATCAAAAAGCTCGTTTTCGAAGAGAAGAAACTCTCCATGGCTGAAGTGATTGAGGCCTGTGACTGTAACTTCGAAGGCAAGGAAGATGTTCGCCAGTTGCTGATGACCGCGCCATGCTACGGTAATGACGATGTCTATGCAGATGAGATCGGTCGTCAAATTGATGAGATCAACGTTCTTTTTGGCCAGAAGTACTCGAAAGAACTTAATATGCACAACGATATCCGTTACGTACCATTCACCTCACACGTACCTTTCGGTAAGGTTGTTGGTGCTACACCGAACGGCCGTTATGCATGGTCTCCGCTTTCTGACGGTTCTTCCGCATCTCATGGTGCTGACAAAACCGGCCCGACTTCGGTACTGCTCTCTAATTACAACTCCAAGAACTACGGACACCGTGATCGTGCAGCACGCATGCTGAACATCAAGTTCACTCCGAAGTGTCTTGAGGGCGAAGAGGGAACAGACAAGATGGTATCGTTCATCCGTACCTTCTGTGACCTAAAGCTCTGGCACGTACAGTTCAACGTTATCAATAAGTCCACTCTTATTGCTGCTCAGAAAGATCCTGAGAAGTACAAGAGCCTTATCGTGCGTATTGCCGGTTACTCCGCATACTTCGTTGATCTTTCTCCAGATCTTCAGAACGATCTCATCGCTCGTACCGAGCATGAGGCTATGTAATATCCACGAAGAAATCCTTCTTCTGGATACGTGAGAAATCAAGGAGTCTGCCACGTTTCGGCGGACTCCTTGATGTTGTACACCCCACCCCTCCATTAACATTAAGCTGGCTGCAATATGACTATTAAAGAAATTCAGAACACTACCGGTACAGTTTTTAACATTCAGAAATACTCTGTGCATGACGGGCCGGGTATCCGTACCGTTGTTTTTTTGAAAGGCTGCCCATTGTCATGTCGGTGGTGCAGTAACCCCGAGTCGCAGTCGTTTAAGCCACAGTTGGCTTACAACAGAAACAAGTGTATCACGGTTACGGAATGTGTTCGCTGTGGTGAGATCTGTACTCCCGGCGCCCTTATTCAAGGTGATGATGATAAGATCTCTGTGGTCTGGGAAAATTGTACCAACTGTCTTTCCTGTGCAGGAGTCTGTCCTGCAGGAGCTCTCATCGTTTATGGTGAAGTAAAAAATGTAAAGGACGTTATCGATCAGGTGGAAAAAGATGCCTCCTTTTATGCCCGCTCAGGTGGCGGCCTGACTCTTGGCGGCGGAGAACCGCTGGCCCAGCCTGAATTTGCCCTGGCGCTCCTGCAGGAAGCCAGGAGGCGCCATATCAAGACCGCAATCGAGACCTGTGGCCATGTTTCGCCGGATGCCATTATCGCCGCCGGGAAATATTGCAATATGCTGATGTTTGATATCAAGAGCCTCGACTCCGCAAAACATAAGGAGTTTACAGGCGTCGGTAATGAGTTGATTCTGGAAAATTTTAAAGCCGTGCGTGCAGCGTATCCGAAGATGAAGATTCGGGTTCGTACTCCGGTCGTGCCGGGTTTTAATGACACTGTCGAAGATATTCAGGCAATTGTTGATTTTCTCAAAGACTACGATGTGGAGTATGAAGTATTGCCATATCACCGTCTGGGCACGCAGAAATATACGAACATCGGTATGGAGTACACGCTTGGGGATATTACTCTGGAAAATGAAAAATATTTACCACTTCTGGAGATATCAAATCAGATCGGTATAAAAAAATAATGCATGTCTGCTGCCCCTTTTGAGGGCAGATAACAAATCTCCTCTCTCTTTACAGATTGCATCTGGTTGTGCCTCTATCCGCTTTAAGGGGGTAGAGGCACAATCTGTTTCTGCACTTGATACATGGAATTTGAACTTTGATATTTATTGGCTCCAGTGGTATTGTACGCGGTTTCGGCTCGCGAAATCACCGTGATAAAAATGGTTATGCTGTGACAGGTTGCTGCAACTGAGAGTAATCGTTACTTTATACAGCAGAGCAGGAATTGATTTCGTTGTCTCTGCGCAGACCTTCTGGGTGAAATGTCCGGGTTGAGCAATGGAAAATCAGTATCTGATGGTGGAGTAATGGTTAATCCTACATATTCGAAAAGTCTGGGACTGTATGTAGAAAACATCCTGGAAGCGCTGGATGACGGTGTCTATGTAACCGACAAGATCGGTACCACACTGTATGTAAATACCATGTATGAAAAGCTTACCGGGCTTGACTGTAGGGAGATTCTTGGTCAGAACGTGCGTATTCTTCGTGAGAAAGGCGTTTTTGACTTTATTGTGAATCCGCTGGTGGTTGAAAAACAGCAACCGGTAACTCATGTGCAGGTTCTGCATAGTGGAAAACGCGTCGTTTTGCGCGGTTTTCCGGTATTCGACAGTAAAAACGAACTGGCGCTTGTTATAACCCTGGTCCGTGACGTTACCCTGATTGGCCAGATGCGGGAGCAGATTCTTCAGCAGAAAAAACTCATATCTATTTATTACAACCAGATAGAGAATCTTTCTTCTGGGTCTCAAGTTACTGCCAGTTCGTTTGAATCCCCGCAGATAAAAGAACTTTCAGATCTTATCAAGCGCGTCGCGTCCACTGATGCAACCATTCTGCTCCTTGGTGAAACGGGAGTAGGTAAAGACTGGTATGCCCGCATGGCCCACGAGAACAGTCCCCGCAAGGATGAAGTGTTCCTGAAGGTTGACTGCGGCTCCATTTCAGAAAATCTCATTGAGTCAGAACTTTTCGGATACGCCCCCGGTGCTTTTACCGGCGCTAATCGACAAGGCAAGATCGGTCATTTTGAAATTGCCCACAAGGGCACAATCTTTCTGGATGAGATCGGTGAACTGCCCCTGACTATGCAGGCGAAGCTGTTGCGGGTATTGCAGGATCAGGAGGTTATGCGTGTGGGCTCGTCTATCCCTAAAAAGGTTGATGTCCGCATAATCGCAGCGACGAATAGAAACCTTGAGGCTGAGGTTGCTAACGGAAATTTCCGCATAGACCTCTTCTACAGACTGCGGGTTGCTGTTGTCGACATACCACCTCTTCGTGAAGTGCGGGAAATGATTCCCGGACTGGTAAATCATTTTCTTGAGCGGTTCAGGGTCAAATACAAGAAAGATATTGTTTGCCATGACGAAACCATGAATATTTTCATGGCCTATAGATGGCCGGGTAATATCCGGGAGCTTGAAAATACCATACAGAGTCTGGTGGTCACCTGTGAAGGTGATGAGATTCTTCCTGACGATCTGGCACCCTGTATGCAAGCTGCATCTTATGCTCTTATGCATAAACCGGTTGGAGAACTGAGCGGCGGTTCCGGACGATCTCTCAAAGATATTATGGCTGATTTTGAAAAGCAGGTCATTCAGCAGGCTTTGGAGAAGTATGGCTCAGTAAATGATGCGTCAGCCATGTTAGGTATCAACCGTACGACACTTTTTCGTAAAATGCGTGATTGACCCTGCAGATACTTTATTTGGGGAGGATGAGCCTTCCTGTCGTTATGGGTGTTATCTATGCCTGATTTGCTTTTTATCGTTCTGGGCTGGTTTGTCGGTGGTTTTATAAATGGTGTTGCGGGGTTTGGCGCGGCGATGATCGCCATGCCGATTATTGCACCTTTTATCGACTTTTCAATTGCAGTGCCAAGTTGTACGCTGATCGTCCTGAGCCTGAACATGCATGTTGGCTGGACCTTTCGCCGTCATATAGAATGGCGCTATGTTAAAGGGATTTGTATTGGTGCAGTTCCGGGCATTATTCTGAGTCTCTTTGTACTCGAATATGTCTCTGAACAGTGGTTGAAAGCAGGCATGGGTGGTTTTATTGCCTGTTACGCTCTCTGGAGTCTTTATTCAGACACTGGTGGTGGCCGGGTAATCAGCAGTGCCTGGGGCTATCTTGCAGGTGTCTTATCATCAGCACTTGGGATGGCCTTTGGTTTCAATGGCCCGCCACTGGCCGCGTACATCGCTTATAGCGGCTGTTCTGCTAAGGCGGTGAAAGGTGTTCTCGGGGCTGGTTTTATCATTACAGGTGTGTTTATTGTGGGGGCAAAGGCTGCCACCGGCGAGATGACCCCGACTGTTCTGCTCACTTATGCTGCAGCGACTCCGGCAGTCATTTTCGGTAGTAAAATAGGTATCTGGCTGTCTTCTTCACTCAATGAATATTCCTATCGTAAAATTTTGTTTACCGCCCTTGCTGCAATGGGGCTGAAAATTGTATGGTCCGCTCTGGTCTGATGATGTCGTAGTGTTCAGTCCGGAAAGTAACGCTATTTAGCTATTGGAAGAGAATGCACAATGGAAAATCTTGAAAAAGTAAGTATTACCGTATTGTTGCCTGCAGGGCGTCTGCCTCTTGATATCATGGCCACCGCGCATCAGCTGGCAAGCGAATATTCATTCGATATTTATCTCTCTAACGCCCAGAATTTGCGCCTGATGGGTGTTCCCGGAAATGTAGCAGATGCGGTTAAAGCGAAGCTGGCAGCGCTGGGTGCTGATTTCAAGGGACCGGGCAAGTTTCCTATCCCGAAAATCTGTATTGGTAAAGATCATTGTAATCTTGGTATAATAGATACTGAAGAGTTGAGCAGAAAGATTCTTGAGGCATTTAGCGGTCGCGAGAAAACCAAGGCGAAATTCAAAATTAATGTGGCTGGTTGTACCATGTGCTGTTCCGGGGTGAAGACTACGGATATCGGTATTATGGCCACCCGTGACGGGTATGATGTTTTTGCCGGTGGCAAAGGCGGTCCGTTCCCAAAGCTTGGCAAACGAATCGCGCAAAATGCTGATGAACAGCGTGTGATGGAGATCATCTCTGAACTCGTGGAATTCCACGATAAAAAGACGGAAAAGAAACAACGAATGTTCAAGCTGCTGGCTGATCCTGAGTTCCCGTTTACCGAATTATAGCGGTACCTCCGTGCCGGGCTCATCTGCCCGGCACGGTTCTCTGTCAGACTGCTGACCACGCGCTAGAAGGTATGACACGCTGAGCAGCTGATATCCTTTTCTATATGTTTTTTGTGTGACTCCTCTTCCCACGTCTCCCGCCCATGGCATTGTCTGCAAAGTGTTACACGATCGGTGACAAACCCCGTAGGCTCAGAAGTATGACAGCTGGTGCAGGTTACATCTCCCCGGTGTTTCCGGTGCATTGATTGAAAGGACATCCGTTCACGTTCATGGCAGAGGGTACAGGCCAGAACTGAAGCGGGCAGCTCGTGAAATCCAAGCCGGGTAAAGGGCAGTATGCCATAGCCGTCGGCAGTATGGCCTGTGTTGTCATGGCACTCGGTACAGCGTGGAGCCCGGTCTCGTGTATCGACACCGTGGGTGATGAGCATTTCGGCATCCGCATCGACAATTGTGTAGCTGTCACTGGCGGACATGCCATCAGTCGCCTCCATGCCCCTGATGACAGCCTCTTCAAAATAGCCGGTCATAAACATCCACATAATTGCAGGCGGCACAATTTTACCACTTTCGTGCAGCGGGATATTGGTGAAGTGTCGTTTTATAGGAACTATTGTGGATATACCGTCAAAAGCCCAACCATTAGCAAATGCCATATGGTAGAGACCATCCGTACCGGGAGCGATATCTTCACCGACATTATAGACATATGATGTTCCGTCAAACCAAACATAGTCAGGTTGGACATATCTCTGTTTCACTTCATGACCGACGAAACCTCCCTGCCCATAGCAGAAAGCAGGATTCCAGTGTGGTTGCAACCAGTCCCGTGAGAGCTCAGTTGCTCCACCTTTAGCATATTCGCGGATATGACAAACCTGACAGCTTACCTGTCCTTCGGCATGCCTGTTCAGATCGGGTTGAGAGTGGGGCCTGCCTGAATGGCAATCCTTACATGTCGGAGCCTCTGCCTCGGTTTGACGCAGGTCTATGCCGCGACCGCCTATTTTGTGCCCGGATGCGGCATGGCAGTTCACACAGTGGAGGTCAGCCCCGTCGGCGGAGAGGTGTACATCTTCATGAATATCAGGATTGACCGAACTCCAGCCCATATCTCCGCGCTTTGTCCAGTCTCCTCCACCGGCAGCAGCGTGACAGCGCAGGCAGGTATAGCGCGTGGGTTTCTGGACTGTTCTGGCAACCTCAACCATAGTGATACCGGCAGGCATTATACTGAAATCTGGTTCAGTGATGTAGTTGCCTTCTTCGTCAATCATGCCGAACAGGTAGGTCATCTCCTGGCCCCGGACATTGACGACTGTCACTGTGTCATCCGGGTCAAGAACCAGTTTGCGCTGATACACTTCACTGTGACACATGAGGCAATCTACATCTGTCACGACAGGTGGGTGGTCTGCGTTACCGTCAGCGCGAATGTGGCACGAGAAACAGGTGTTTCGGGAGGTCATGGCATAGGTACAAAAAGTGTTGATACCTCGATTGGCCTTACCCAGATCCTCGCCGTCTGTATTGCTGAGTTGTGGTGTCGGGCCGTTCCACTGCATATGTACGGAGTTGAGGGCATCGTGCGCTTCTTCCTCATGACAGGCGATGCAGGTCTGTGGTCCGTCATAGGAGATGATTGCTGCATGGGCATCTATGATGGTATCATTTCCGTTATTATCCCAGCCATGGTGCTTTTCGTACTCATCTCCGGCTGCTGCTCTGCTCTGATACCCCGTCGCAGCAGTTTTTGGCTCCAGTCCGCTATACTGCTTTTTCGACATGCTGGCCCCGTAACTGGCAGTGGTCATCAGCAGGCAGCAGATAAGCATCAGACGTATCCGTTTCATATAATCCTCCTGGTGTGGAATCATGTAGCATCCTTTATGGAGAATTCTCTGTTGATTGCACCGCGCCGGGTACAATCGCTCCTTATCCGGAGAAACGATTCCTGCAGGAAGAGGTTACGAAGTGAGGAAGGAATAGAAAATAAAGATGAGAGCGTAAAAGACTGGGACTGGCAACAGCAGCAATGCAGGAAACCGCTTTATTTCAAAAAAGCGACTCCCTGCTGAGGGTGTTACGTTCGATTTTACATTGAATCAATAATACTGTTCAGGGTGGAGCTGGGACGCATTGCTCCGGTCACTTTGGTGACATCAGGCATATAGTAGCCACCGATGTCCACGGGGCTTCCTTCTGCAGATGCCAGTTCCTGAATGATTGTGGTTTCTTTTGCGGCCAGTTGTTCGGCTATTTGAGCAAATCGTTGTTGTAAATCACGGTTCTCGGTTTGAGCTGCAAGAGCCTCAGCCCAGTAGAGTGCCAGATAGTAGTGGCTGCCGCGATTATCAAGCTCGCCGGCTTTGCGTGAAGGTTCTTTTCTGTTTTCCAGATGTTTTCCTATCGCCTGGTCGAGCGTTTCAGCAAAAAGCCGGGCACTTTCGTTGCCAAGTGTATTGGCCAGATGTTCAAAAGAGGCGACGATTGCACAAAATTCTCCAAGTGAATCCCAGCGCAGATGTCCTTCCTGCAGAAATTGCTGAACGTGTTTTGGTGCAGAGCCGCCGGCACCTGTCTCAAAGAGTCCGCCGCCATTCATGAGCGGCACGATAGACAGCATCTTGGCACTGGTTCCGAGTTCGAGAATCGGGAAGAGATCGGTAAGGTAATCACGTAGTACGTTTCCTGTGACGGCTATGATATTCTCACCTTTACGTACCTGCTCCAGGGTGATTTTCATGGCTTCAACCGGAGAAAGTACACGTATATCAAGGCCGGTGGTGTCGTGGTCGGAAAGGTAGCGCTGAACTTTTGCAATCAGCTGCGAATCGTGAGCACGATTCGCATCGAGCCAGAATATTGCAGGTGTGCCTGCTAAGCGGGCCCGGTTGACAGCGAGTTTAACCCAATCCTGAATGGGGGCATCCTTGGCCTGGCAGGCTCTGAAGATATCCCCGGTTTCTACCGGCTGTTCAAGCAATATGTTTCCATCTGCATCAACAACCCGGATTGAACCATTGCCAGGAGCTTCAAAGGTTTTATCGTGGGAGCCGTACTCTTCGGCTTTCTGGGCCATAAGTCCAACGTTGGCTACACTCCCCATAGTCGCCGGATCAAAAGCTCCATGTTGCTGGCAGTTTTCAATAGTCTCCTGATAGATGGTTGCATAGCAGCGATCAGGTATCATGGCGATGGTGTCGTGCAGTTTATCATCGGTGCCCCACATTCTACCGCCATCACGAATGACAACAGGCATGGATGCGTCGATAATAACGTTATTTGGCACATGCAGGTTAGTGATTCCTTTGCTCGAGTCGACCATAGCAAGCTGCGGGCGATGACTGTATACAGCCTGAATATCGGCCTCTATCTCTTCTCGCTTTTCTGCAGGTAGACCTGCCAACCGGTTATATACATCAGCAATACCGTTGTTGATGTTCACCCCCAGACCGGCAAGCAGTTCGCCGTGTTTAGCAAAGACATCTTTGTAATAAACGGATACGCAATGGCCGAACATGACAGGGTCAGAGACTTTCATCATAGTGGCTTTTAAGTGCAGAGAGAGCAAAACACCATCCTTCCTGGCTGATTCCATCTGCTCTTCATAAAAACTGCGCAGAGCCTTTACACGCATAACTGTTGCATCGATAACTTCTCCGGAAAGCAGTGGTGTTGCACCTTTGAGCATCTGGGATGTACCGTCTGTTCCGAGAAATTCAATTGTTACATCAGTCGCTTTCTCAACAGTGAGAGATGTTTCGTTACCGAAGAAGTCGCCCTCACTCATATAGGCCACGCGGGTTTTTGAATCTGTCGGCCATGGTTTCATCATTCTATGCGGATTTTTCTGGCCGAACTGTTTTACCGCTGCAGCTGCCCTGCGATCGGAGTTGCCTTCCCGAAGAACCGGGTTGACTGCACTGCCGAGTACTTTTGCATACCGGCTCTGAATGCTCTTTTCTTCGTCTGTTTTCGGGTTTTCTGGGTAATCGGGCAGGTTGTAGCCTTTGTCTTTCAGTTCCTGAACAGCCGCCTGGAGTTGTGGGATCGAAGCACTGATATTAGGTAGTTTCAGAATGTTGGCGTCCGGGCTCTTCGCGAGTTTTCCAAGCTGATCCAGATAATCAGGTATCTTCTGATCTTCTTTCAGATAATCTGGAAAGTTAGCAAGAATTCTACCTGCAAGAGAGATGTCCCATGATTCAAATTCAATTCCGGATCCCGCAGTAAAGGACTGGAGTATAGGAAGTAAAGAATAGGTCGCCAAAGCAGGTGCTTCGTCGATTTTAGTATATATGATTCTGGCTGGTTGCTTTGTCATGTGTCTGCTGTCTATGAGGAAGGTTTGAAGGGTTTTCGAGAACAGATGGGGGAAACATCGAGTAGAAAAATCCCTAAAAAAACGGGACATTTGCCAATGCTCTCAAGCCGATGATTCCGTAAGATTATCAGAATCAGGTTACTATAACAACTTCTTAGCGCAATAGAGGAGAGAAGAAATAGATATTTCTACAATCCTCCGTATTTGTGTTGAGCTAGAGGAGTAAGGTGACGTTAAAGCTTTTCTATACTCTGGCCGGACAATTATCATGACCCGACCACGTGTCTGTCAGGATGCCCAGCGCTATAAGCCTGTTAAGCTGAACACTTAACCACATCAGAACGTTTATTTACCACGAAAAGGGATCTGGCAGTACGAAATGTCCCTTTCAGGCTTAATGCCGTTTTTCGATAAGAACATGACAAGAGAGTTCATGGATATCGTGATGTTTGGAGTCGGGCCGAGAAAGAGATGTTCCAGCGCTATAGACGATTTGTCAGTGGCGATGAGGTTAAAGGAAATATATGGGACCAGCATGGAAATACCCTCACGGAACAGTACCGGCGCTTTGACGTAGTCGGTGATTACCGGAGAAACTATCCGCCACTCTTCTTCCTCCCGAAATGAAGGATGTTTCAAAATGGCAGCGATTCGCAGCAGGTCGCTTTCGATCATCTGGAAAATTGTATGGTATGAACGATCAGAAATGGTGTCGTGAGAAGAAATGCTGAACTCATGCTTTTCAGCTAAAATTTCGACGGCATCGATAACCTGGCTTATCAAGTGTGCCTGTTGTTCACAATTATAAATGCACCGGCCTATTTGAAAAGACTGCTGTTGAGCGCAATCAAGTATATAAGCGGGATTAAAGCCAAGACTCACCCCCTTGCCGAGACGGCTGTAACCTCGCCATTGGCTGAGCAGATTACCATTAGAACGAAAAGAGGCGGCAAAGAGCATGTGACCATTGGTGATACGGTGGGTCACCCAATC
>JBFHGS010000155.1:0-11819 GCA_041582995.1 Desulfopila sp.
AGATTTCAACGTTTCTACCAAGAGAGCCACACGACACCCATTCAGAATATGACAATGCCTCTCGCATATGATGCGGTGATGCTGCTCACTGAAGCTATCCGCAGAGCGGGATGTACCGATCGCAAACAGATTCGAGATGCTCTGGCTGCAATTTCAGGTTTTGAGGGTGCGACCGGATCACTTGTATTTAATGAAGATGGTGACCCCCGGAACAAAGATGTTATTATCGTATGTTACGAGAAGGGAAAAACTGTACCCGCAAGCGTTGTACAGCCATCGAAGTAAGGAGAGTGAAGAGTGAAACCCGTATTTACCTGTTGTAGCCAGTTCCGTTGAGTGAATCATGACACCGAATAGTTTACCTGTCAAAATTTCGTTTGCGCTGGTGCTCGCAATAGTCGGCATTGGTGCAGTTTTCGCAGTTTTTGTTTATCCGCTTGAATCCAGCAGGACCGACGAACAGATTGCTCGTGTCGGGGTTTTGCTCGAAACTATCTACAAGCAGAAGCGCAATGATTTTGCCAATGCTATTTTTGCCGAGCAGCAGTCGGCGATAATAGAAACACTCCAGGAAATTGATGATATTGTTGAGGATATAGAAAATGTCTGTCTTTATGGTGTAGACGGTCAGCCCAGGTTTTGTTCTTCGAAGCTCCAGCAGATCCCATCAGTCTTTCGAGATTTTCCGGAGAAGAAAGAGCCAACTGTTTTTGCTCAATACGCATCGGCGGAGAGTTCTATCGGTGCTTATCTGAATAACATAGAGATTATTGGCGAACGGGTAGGATCTCTCGGTATTTATTATAATCTTAGCCGGATTAGCGAGGGTAATCACCGTTTGCTGGTGGTGTCTGCCGGTATCTTTTTTGTTGGTCTCATTCTCATCATATTGCTCCTGAATGTATTTTTATTCAGGTCTATCATCCAGCCCCTCGATTTGTTGAGGAAGGGAATGCAGAAGGTTTCCGAAGGTGGTCTTGGAGAAATCGTGCAACTGGAACGCAATGATGAAATTGGCGATATGGGCAACACGTTTAATCAGATGTCGATGAAATTGCAGCGCAACAGAGAGGAAATAGAGCGTCATCGACAGCACATGGAAGAACTGGTTCGGGAGCGGACTGCAGAATTTTTTGCTGCCAAAGAAATGGCGGAAAAGACTGAGGAAAAGCAGCGTGAACAGTGGGAATTGCTGCGGACAGTTATGGAGACTATCCCGAATCCCATTTATTACAAAGACAAGCATGGTGTGTATGTCGGTTGTAATCTAGCTTTTGAATCGATTCTTGGAAAATCAAGAGACGAGATAATAGGAAAAACAGTTTTTGATATAGTTTCAGAAAGGTTTGCAGAACAATATGCTTCCAGTGATGCGGAACTTTTGAAAAACATGGGAACGCAGTCGTATATCGGCAACGTTATGTGCCAGAATGGTGAACTGCGTGAAGTAACTTTTGATAAGGCTGTCATTACCGATTCTAAAGGTAATGCTGTTGGTCTTGTTGGAGTAATTTCAGATATTTCAGATCTGATAAGGGCACGGGAGCAGGCTGAGCTTGCCAATCGTGCCAAAAGCCAGTTCCTGGCCAATATGAGCCATGAAATCCGTACCCCTATGAATGGTGTAATCGGCATGACCACTCTTCTTGCCGATACCGATCTTGATGAACAGCAGCGGGGGTATGTCGATACAATCCGGGCAAGTGGTGACTCGTTGCTCTATGTCATTAACGATATTCTGGACTATTCAAAGATAGAGGCCGGAAAACTACTGCTGAGACAGGATGAATATAACCTTCTCGAGTTGCTCGCTGAATGCAAAGATATTATGCAGGTGAAAGCGGAGGAAAAGAACCTGAAACTCATCTGCAGACCTGATCCGGTTATTCCTGCGTGGGTGGTTGGTGACCGGGGCAGATTGAGACAGATACTCATCAACTTGACCGGCAATGCGATCAAGTTCACCGAGTCCGGGACAGTTGAGGTGAGTATTTGCCCATTGAATTTATCTGAGCAGGAGGTGTGTTTACAGTTTTCAGTTAAGGATACGGGCATCGGTATTGGCCATGATCAAATTCCGCATCTCTTTGAAATTTTTTCGCAGGTGGAGGGTTCATACAATCGCAAGTTCAGCGGGACTGGTCTCGGGCTGGCAATTTCCAAACAACTGGTAGAAATGCTTGGTGGAAGCATCGGGGTTATGAGTGAACTCGGTAAAGGTTCCGAATTTACGTTTACCATCAGGCTTCAATTGGCTGGAGAACAGCAACGGGAGGTGGAACCGGTTGATGTGCAACCTATTGAAATACGAAATGATCACTCGATTTTGTTAGTGGAAGATAACCCCATAAACATGCAGGTCACGATCGGTATTCTGAAAAAGCTGGGCTATTATCGTATTGAAACAGCTGAAAATGGAGAGCGCGCCCTGCGTGTATTAGCTGTGAAAGATGTTGATCTGGTGATTATGGATGTGTCGATGCCGGGAATGGATGGTTTTGAAACAACCGGCTTTATTCGCTCTGGTCGTGGCAAGGTGAGAAATCCCTCGGTCCCTGTTATTGCTTTGACGGCTCATGCCATGCAAGGGGACCGCGAGCGATGTCTGGATGCCGGCATGAATGGTTATCTGAGTAAACCTTTAGAGTCTGAAGAGCTTGAAAGCGCGTTACTCCAGGTGTGGCAACGTGATGAGAAGGTGGTGTCTTCCACGCCGGATAAAAATAGCAATATAGATATACTCCCGCAGGAAAATGAAATTCCTGTACTTGACTACGGAGAATTGCTGGAACGGTTGATGGGGGATGCTGACCTTACTGAAATGATATTGAAAGAGGTCGACAAAGAGCTTCCTTTGCAGCTGGCTGAGCTTGAGGAATATATCGGGGCCGGAGATTGTTATAAAGCCGGAAGGCAGGCACATAAAATGAAAGGTGCAACTGCAAATGTCGGGGCAAAAGTGTTGGTAAATGTATTCAGGGAAATGGAACTTGCCGGCGATACCGGAAATCTGCAGACTCTCCAGGAAATGTTGACAGTAGCGATAAAAGGTGTAGCCGACCTGCAGAAGGAAATTGCCGGGGCATAATTGTGCAGGTCGACTTTTGCGGGTCAGTTTTTTATAACCTTTATAACTGCAGAAAAGTCTTCGTCAGCAGAACCTGCTTTTCTTGCTTTAATATAGGCATTATTGGCGGCACTGGCGGTAAACATGGCCTGACCGTTTGCATCCCCGAGTTGCAGGGCGAGACGCATATCTTTCTGCATATGTTTCAGGGGGAAGGCAGGGCCGAAGTTGCCGTCGGCCATGAGTGGTCCTTTGAGCTGGAACATGGGATTATTGATAGCCCCCTGCGCCAGTACTTCGATTACATCTGATTCTTTCAGGCCGATTGAACTACCCAGTGCGAGTCCTTCTGCAAAGGCTGTCATCATTGTTCCCATAACCATATTGATTACCAGTTTCATCTGTGCGCCCTGGCCTGTTTCCGGGAAGAAAAAAGATTTTTTCCCCATCACCTCAAAGGCCGGTGTTGCGTCTTTGTATAGTGACTCATTACCACTACAGAGAAAGACCAGCGTTCCGTCTTCAGCAGGTTTTTTACTTCCGCTTACCGGCGCTTCAAGAAAACGTCCACCTGTGTTTTCTATCGCCTGATGAATTTTTTGTGCTGTTACCGGATCAACCGTGGAAACGTCAACATAGGATTTACCCGGCCCCATCCCGATTAAAACACCGTCTTGGCCAAAACAGAGCGCTTCCGCAGCTGCAGGGTCCGAGACCATGGCAAAGGTGATATCGCAGGCGGCGACCACTGCAGCAGGAGTTGCAGCCTGCTGCGCACCTAATTCGATCAGAGGCTCGCAACTTTTAGCGGTGCGGTTCCAGATAATCACTTCAAAACCAGCTTTGAGCAGATTGGCCACCATAGCCTTTCCCATAATTCCAATGCCAAGAAATCCATATCTTTTCATAAGTTGCTGTCCTTTTTGTCGTGTTTTTCCGGCGGATTCTGCCGGGGTTGTAATCTGCCTGCTGAACGTATGTGTATATCTCCTGAATGTATTGTCTTAATGGTGACTGGTCAATACGATGATCTGTAAATTCATAGTTGTGTAATACCCTGCAGCCTTCAGAATCCTCTATTTTGCCATGCAACATGGAATATTTTTGAGATCGGACTTCAGGTGTTGGTGCTGGATAAACGGGCCGGATAAATCAGTTGATGCCGGACTTTATTTACTGCTCCCTCTTTCTCTATGGCAGGTCAGGTAATATCATAAAGTAACAAGCATAGCTAAATCCTGCAGATATCGCTGATCGACGTGCTCTGACTGTGGAATATATAAAGCTTCAACAGTCTCTGATGTTGCATTGAACAGTTTTTTCAGGTAGATGTAATGGAGCATATGTACACATCAGGGTGTACGATTTAGTATACAAAATAACTCCGAGCCAAAAATCCTACTTTTCCTACGGAATCAAGGATTGCGGCCGATAGGGCTGAGCTGGAAACGGCGCTGCCTTCCTTCACTTGAAAAGGAGTCTGCATGAATGCACGAACGGGCTTTAGTGCCTCTTCCGGAACATCACGACTGGTCGATTCATTTGGCCGTCAGATCAACTATCTTCGGCTCTCCATTACAGATCGCTGTAATCTCCGCTGTCGCTACTGCATGCCTGCTGAGGGCGTCAATGTTCTTGGACATGAATCCATCCTTTCCTATGAAGAACTGGAGAGGTTGAGTGCAATCTTCGTAGGACTCGGAGTAGCGAAGATCCGCATAACCGGTGGGGAGCCATTTGTCCGCAAAGGCTGCCTGGGTTTTATGCAACGGCTTAAAAAACAGAGCCCTGATCTGAGTTTGCATCTCACCACGAACGGGGTAGCTGTGCTGCCGTATCTGGCTGAGTTAAAAAAACTCGGCCTGAAAGGAATAAATTTAAGCCTTGATACCCTGGATGCCGCACGCTTTCTCGAGATTACCAGAAGGGATCGGCTTGAAAATGTGCTGGCCGTGTTTCATGAAACCCTGCGACTGGGAATTCCCCTCAAGGTGAATGCAGTTGTGCAGACCGATACCAGTGATGATGAATTGGTGCAGTTGGCCGACCTGGTAAAAGATAAGCCGGTGGCGCTGAGGTTCATTGAACTTATGCCGTTTTCCGGTAATCAAAGTGTAGAAAGGTCGATGGAGCAGCCTCTTGAGGATCGGCTCTTTCAACTTTTTCCCGGTATAAAAGAAATCTCTTCAAATAATATTGAGACTGCCCGCCGCTTTTCTGTGGATGGATATCTCGGTACGCTGGGAATTATCGAAGGCGAGTCCCGAAAATTCTGTGCCAGCTGCAATAAGCTTCGTATTACTTCTAGCGGCATGTTGAAAAACTGTCTGTACGATCAAGGGGTGCTGGATATGCGTGCCCTGTTAAGGAGTGATCTGAGTGATGTGGAAATTGGCGAAAAAATAGCGTTGTGTGTCCGGAAGAAGCTACGGAATGGTTATGAAGCCGCGCGGCTGAATGAACGGATCTGTGAAGATTCCATGGCATCAATCGGGGGCTGAATAATGATTACTGTAAACGAAGCACTGGCCTTATTACAGAAGAATCTTCCTGCTCCCCGAATTGTACATGTCTCTCTGGATACAGCATTTTCGCGCCGTCTGGCTGAAGATATCCTTTCTCCGGAACCTTCTCCACGCTACACAAGTTCAGCTATGGATGGGTACTGCGTGCGTTGGCAGGATGTGCAAGATGCTGACGTTGCTCGTCCGGTGTGTTTGAAAATTGCTGGTGAGAGCCAGGCAGGCATACCCTATGATGGCATTGTAGCGCCAGGTGAAGCGATAAGAATCAGCACCGGGGCTATGGTGCCTGCAGGTGCTGATACTGTAATCAGGGTTGAAGATACCCGGGAAGATGATGGAATCGTAGCTATTCAGAAATGCAAAAAAGAAGGACAGGATGTACGTTATGCCGGAGAGGAATTTAAAGCCGGAGCAAGAATTCTTCCTCAGGGCTTAGTGCTTAAGGGACGGCAGATTGCACTGCTCTCTGCTGTTGGTGTTGATACAGTACCGGTCTATGATACTCCTCGCGTATCTCTTTTTATTACCGGTACAGAACTGGCGCATTATGGTGATGGAAAGATTAAGCCTTTTCAGGTTCGCGATTCCAATACCCCCATGCTGAAGAGTGCAATCATCGAGGCCGGTGGCGAAATTACGGAATGCATGCATGTTGAAGATGATCTGGAAGTAACCGTTCGGTCGATGAGTAAGGCGCTTGAGCAGGAAAGCGATATTATACTCTGTTCCGGTGGTGTATCTGTTGGTCGTCATGACCATGTGAAAGAAGCCGCTGAGCGGGTTGGTTTTGAGCAGTTATTCTGGAAAATCAAGCAAAAGCCCGGTAAACCTCTCTTTGTTGCTAAAAAAGGAAGGACTCTTCTGTTTGGTTTGCCCGGCAATCCGGTCTCAGCCTTTATGTGTTTTCAGAACTATGTAATTCCAAGTCTTGCAGCTCTGCAGGGCGTGAGTTATCTAAAAAAATCGATATCTGCCCAGGCGGAAGTCTCTATCGTCAATAGTGGTAAACGCACAGATTTCACCCGTGTGGTCATCACTGATGAGCCGAATACTGTTCCTACCATAAAGCCTATCCCGCAGCAGGGGTCACATATGCTCAGTTCAATTGTTGAGGCTGATGGGTATATCGTCCTTGAGCCCGGCTGTGTTTTGCAGCCGGGTGATCTGACTGATGTGTTTGTTTTCTAAAAAACACATTTGCAACTGTGTTTCCTCCTCTGAATACCCCGTAAAAAAAAATATTTTTTTGCGGGGTATGCTAGTATTTAGATACCTGCATGGCTAACTGCCTATGAATCTGTGCAAAATGTATAATTGATTGCGCAGGGATGGTCAGATAATCCGCTGAAGCGATTGAAAACATTGCTAGTATAGGGTTGTCCTATATGCTAGGATGTATGCATTCGTTATGTCGATATTGTGAAAAAAAATCGGTTCTCGGTAGTAACGAGCCTTTTTAGGGTTTGCTTTTCGTTATATCAGGAGGTTTGACGGTAAAGTCATGAGCAACGTTATCACGCCGAAAATGCTTCAGGTTCCAGGGACAGTGCTGGGAAACTGGCAGGATATTGTGGATATCCTGGCAAGCCTTGCCGGAGTGCCGGCAGGACTCATTATGCGCATTGTTGATGATGATATCGAAGTCTTTTCAGCAAGTGCAACCGAGGGTAATCCTTATACCGTTGGCGTAAAAGAACATCGCATCAATTCCGGATTATATTGTGAAGAAGTTATCAAGACCAAAAAAAAACTTCACGTTCCGGATGCTCTTGTTGATGAAGAGTGGAAAAATAATCCCGATGTTAAGCTGAACATGATCTCCTATCTTGGATATCCCATAATGCTGCCGAATAATGCTCCGTTTGGCACAATCTGTATTCTTGATTCCAAACCCAATGTCCATTCGGAAGTAATCGATAGACTCATGCAGAAATTCTGCGATATGATCCAGTCGCATCTTGAATTGTTGTATATAAATGAGGTGCTGGGTGAAAAGTTTAACAATATGAGTTCATATATTGAAGAGTTACAGCTGCTTCGCGGTATGATTCCGATCTGTTCTTCATGCAAAAAGATAAAGGATTCTGCAGGGAAATGGGAATCTGTCGAACAGTATGTTCGCAAGCATCCGGAAGCGTCTTTTACGCATTCATTATGCCCCGGCTGTTTTGAAAAGAATATGAAGCAGATTAAAAATCTGAAATAAAGTTGCTGGCCTTTCTGCTTATCAATGTCCATAAATTCCCAGCTTTATTGCTGCGGCGTGTTATGTTTTTCCTTCGTATGTCCAAATATTTATAGTGTTTTTTACCTACCTCTGAATCTCAGCCTGAACAGGTGAGCGTGAAGGAGAGGAGAGTAAGGCGTGAACTGTATTTGTCGCAGGCAACTCGACAAGTCACAGTATTAACTTTACTATTGAGTGGTCACAAAATGAGTTATTGTGCGCACCTCATACTTCACACCTCACCATGCCTGCTGAGAAAGAGGGGTAATCAGATAGTGGTTTTCTGTGTTGGAGGACAACCATCTGAAATATGCTCCATTTCTGTTGAATTCCAAGTACAATAGAGGCAGTTTATTCGAGCGTATTTGTCCTATTGGTAAACGGTATCAATTAACGAGGAATGCAATATGAAATTTAATATAGTCGTTGAGGAGCTGGTAGATCGATTTCTCCGTTATGTGAAGATCGATACCCAGTCAGCAGAGGGTTCTGAGAACTATCCGAGTACAAGCAAGCAGCTTGATTTATCACGCTTACTGGTGGAAGAACTGCAGCAAATTGGCCTGAGGGATGCTGAATTGACCGAGCATGGATATGTCTTTGCTACTCTGCCGGCTACCAGCGCCAAGGCGGTACCTGTTATAGGGTTACTGGCCCATGTAGATACTTCACCGGAGGTTAGCGGGGCAGATGTGAACCCGGTTATTCAGCGAAATTATCAGGGTGGCGATATCATTCTGCCTGTAGATACTAACCAGGTAATTCAGGCTCATGATAACCCGGCTCTGGCGGACTGTATCGGGCACGATATAATTACCACAGATGGCACGACCCTGCTTGGCGCGGATAATAAGGCTGGTGTTGCTGAAATTATGACAGCCGTTGCTTATCTTGTACAACATCCTGAAATTGAACATGGTGAGATCCGCATTGCATTTACCGTTGATGAAGAGGTGGGAGCAGGCTCTAAATATTTTGATGTGAAGCAATTCGGGGCAAAGTTTGCGTATACTATTGATGGCGGTACTGCCGGTGAAGTTGAAGATGAGACTTTCTGCGCTGATTCACTGACCATTACCTTAAAAGGCATAAATACGCACCCTGGTGCAGCCAAGGGTAAACTGCTTAATTCTCAGCGTATTGGCGCAGAGTTTATTGATTTTCTCCCCAAAGACAGGATGACACCTGAAACTACAGAACAGCGGGAAGGGTATGTGCATCTCCATGGGATTTCCGGTTCTGTGGAAAAAACTGTAATGAAGTTCTTAATCCGTGATTTTACAGTAGAAGGACTTCATGAAAAACAGGAGATGATGAACAGTTTTCTTCTGGCATTGAAACTGAAATATCCACGGCTGGAGTATGATTTCGAAGTTGAAGAAAGCTATCGTAATATGAAGTATATCCTGGATAAATATCCAGAAGTGACAGAATATGCTTTTGAGGCGATTTCCCGCACTGGTCTTAAACCGCACCAGGGATTAATCCGTGGCGGTACAGATGGTGCCCGTCTTTCATATATGGGTATACCCACTCCGAATCTTTTTACCGGCGGACACAATTACCATTCAAAAAAGGAATGGGTTTCTGTTCAGGATATGGAAAAAGCTGTAGAAACAATTATTCATCTGCTTATTATCTGGGAGGAAAAGAGTTAGCAGGTTTGTTTTTAGTGGTGGAGAAGTATGAATTTTAACGTTTTTTTATCTCATTTCTGAAGCATTCCGGGTGATCAGGAAAGAGATTCTGGAGTAAGAGTGAAGGAAAGAAAAAGAATTGTTATACCGTTTCGGCCAGTGATCCGCTGGATGGTTCGTCTTAGAAAATCACCGCGCGCAATAGCAGGCGGCTTTTCGCTCGGGACCTTTATTGCCTTTACGCCAACACTTGGTGTGCAGTTTGCGATAGCAATATTTCTGGCAACACTGTTGAACCTGAATCGCCCGGCCGCACTGGTTATGATCTGGATAACCAATGCAGCGACGGCGGCACCTATATATACATTTAATTATCTGATAGGAAAGTTATTCTGGGCCGGACCTCCAGTTGGTGAGGTGTATGCGACCTTTATGGAACTGACCGGTAAACTATTGAGTCTTGATTTCTGGAGTATCGCTGACCAGTTTGCAATAGTTGCCGGTCTTAGTCGGGAGGTGATCATTCCGTTGCTGATCGGCAGTTGTATTGTAGGTCTCGTCGCGGCACTCCTCACATACGGATTGTCCATGTTTCTTATCGGATATTTAGTGAACAGAAAAAACGGCAGACGTACAAAGTGATTCGCCGGTTGAACCACTATTCTTATAGTTCTAGAGAAATCAGGGAGGATTCCCGTCCTGAGAAAGGTAATGTGGCAAACTGGTAGATCGATAATAACGCGGCGGTATGTGCCGCGTATCTTCTCGGTGTATTGGGGGAAACATGAAACGATTCAGAAATATCCTGTATGTGCTGGACAGTAACAGTGGCAATACTGAAAAGATAGACAGGCAGGTCAAAGCTCTGGCGGATATCAATGATGCATGTGTTTCCATTGTATCTGTGGCCGAGGATGATTTTCAGGCACAGTTTGGTAAAAACCGGACACCGCGTATTGATGAGCTGGCAGTAAGAATGGCAGTATCTTCACAGGAAAAACTCAACTCCTGCCTTGAGCACGAAATCTGGAATAATGTAATTGTCAGTGGTGAATTGCTCTCTGGAAAGGGTTTTATATCCATAATCCGGAAGGTGATACATGATAACCATGATTTGGTAATCAAAGGCAGAACTGTATCTAAAAAAACGGATCAACTGGCTCTCAAACTGTTTCGCAAGTGTCCTTGCCCTGTCTGGATACTTGATGACGCTGATGAGATACCCTCACCCGGAATTCTGGCAGCAGTGGATGTCGGCAGTGAGCATGAAGAAACGATACAGCTCAATAGAAAAATTGTTGAGTTAGCATATTCTCTGGCGCAAATGAAGGGTGGCCAGGTGCATTATCTCCATGCCTGGAGGCTGCAATATGAAATGATCCTGCATGGTCCGAGATTTAATGTTCACCCTGATGAAATTATCGAGCTGCAGGAAAAAATAGAGGAATCGAGAAAGAATTTACTGGTTGATCTGCTCGAGAGCACAAAATTACCTGTGGAGCAGGAATTTATCCGCATTCAGGAAGGCGTAATAAGTGACGCAATCGAGGACGCGGTATCTGATTTGAAAATCGATACTCTGGTTATGGGAACAGTAGGACGTTCAGGTGTGCCGGGATTATTGATAGGCAATACTGCAGAAAAGATACTTTCTGATATGCGATGTAAGGTGCTGGCTGTTAAGCCGGATGGTTTTATTTCTCCCGTGAGGCTCTGAAAAGGGGTGTTGCAGGATCCGGTATTACCGGAATTTTATCATGTTGTTACCGCTCCGGAATCATGCTGTTGTTCTCTGGAAGTCTTCGCTGTATAGTAGCCCGCGCTGAATAGTTACCATCAACTTCAATTCGGGTTACTTCTATGTTTGTCTATCTCTTAGAAATGGTTTGTGTAGCCGCTTTTTCCATCAGTGGCGTAATGGTTGAATCGAATCGGGGCCGCGACATCATTAGCATCCTGATGCTTGGTTGGGTCACTGCACTTGGCGGAGGGACGATCAGGGATATAATTATGAATGCTGAAACTGTGTTCTGGATTCGTGACCCCAACTATTTCTGGACAGCACTCTTCAGTTCTTTTGCCGCATTTTTTCTGATATCTCAGGTGAGAAGATCCCAGGTGGAGAAAGTGGTGGTGTTTTTTGATACTGTCGGAGTCTCCCTCTTTTCTGTAGTTGTTACCGGTAAACTCACTGCTGCAGGTTACGCACCATATGTGGCCGTGTCCATGGGCCTGGTCACAGCTGTCTTTGGTGGTGTGGTTCGTGATGTGCTTGCTCACCGACCAACAATGTTCAACAATACTGAAATGTATGCAACACCTGTAATCCTCGGTTGTTCACTCTATGTGCTCTTTTTGAAGAT
>JBFHGS010000156.1:0-11769 GCA_041582995.1 Desulfopila sp.
ATGAACTGGAGGCGGTGGCAATTCCTGCAGAGCAGGTTCGCTCTGTAATTCCTCCCACTTCAGCATATACTCTGCCAGGCCTTCCAGTTCCTTGCTGCCCAAAGGTCCTCCGCTCCGTCGTGACCATTTTATTCTACAACCTTTATTACCAATTGCCTTTATCAGGCTGTTACGATCATCATACTGCTGAGCGAGTTGCGCTTTTTCGTAACTGATGTGGCAACGGGCGCAATTGTCACGAAAAATCCATGCTCCAAGCGTTACCGGGTCTCGCAGGCCAGCATCGTAGCCGAGTGCCGTACCTGCCAGAAGAGTTAGTGTGCTGGTTGTGATGAGAAGAGAGGTGGCGACTTTCCCTGATATACTTCTGCTGTTCCTGCCCATTGCGAAGATCATTTTCTTAACAGAAAGAACGTGATGTCGTTTAACTCACGCACAGTGAGAACTGCACCACACTGCAATTCTTCGTCAATGGCCTCATACCCTTCAACTGTGACCATACTTGGTATAAGGACTGACTCATGAATATAATCTTCCGGGCTTGCATCGGGCTGTCGCTCACCTGCTATTGTGGCAATATTGCTGAGGTCGGGACCACTTTTAGTCTTCTGCTGTGAGGCGTCAACTGAATGGCATTGTGTGCAATTTTGTTGAAATGCTCTTTCTCCTCTGGCAATGACTTGTGGATCCTGAGGATTTATTTCAGGCAGGCTCAGATTCTCAAGTTGAACTTCACCGTTTGCGGTGCGTTCCCAGTTAAGAATGAACGACGTGAGAGCATTGATCTGGTCAGACCGTAATGGGCCACCGTAGTCCTGATGCCATGGAACCATTACAGCGGTTGAACCGTTACCGGCATACATCGGTCGTGTGCCCATCATTCGGCCGTATTGTATAGTACTTTGAATATATTCCCCAAGTGGTGTCTGCCAGCCCACTTCAGCAAGCCTGTCGGAAAAAAAATGACTATCTCCGAGGGGTGGACCGAGTTGACCGACACCTTCCCCTTTAAGACCATGGCAGTTTCGGCAGTGGAGGTTGTAAAGGTGTGCTCCGATTTCAATCTGATTGGCACGTTCGATAGAGGACGCTTGAGCGAGGCGCGTCTGTTCATTTGCGGTAAGATATAAAAAGAGCAGAGATATGAGCAGGACGCTACCGCAAATGCTGACAGATAACTGATCAATTTTCGATATTCTGTATATTTCCTGGATCATTGATTCTGTACCCCGTTATCATTGTGTCGAAAAATAATTTTTTCACTGCTTACAGGCTCATTGCTTTCTGTATTAAACCAATGGAACCGAAGAGTTATGCGTTTAAGGTCAGATTGCCAATCCTCTATGATTACAACATGTTCCAGCTTGCTGAAATGATTCAGTTTTTTAATTTTACTGATATCTTTTTCTATATCGAACAAAACTTTGCCTAGTGCTCCTTCTGTCACCATATTCTGGTTCATTTCATATACGCCCTGGGGTAGATGATCGAAGGCAATATTATGAAACAGACTTCTGCTCTCTTCGGGTGCTATCTGTTCAAGCAGGGCATTTACTTTGTTATCTTCGATTACCGTTGAGTGCTGCCCGAAAAAACTCAGGTATACAAGCAGGACGGCACCAATAGCAACAATGATACCTGAAAGCATATGATGAGATGCAAGGCGTGCAATTGCGGGAATATACGGTAAGGCGAAAAGAAGAATAATGAGTCCTGTGGGCAGGCAGATTCCGATCAGAAAACTGTCCCCGAGTTTGAGGGCTCCCTGCAGCCAGAGAAAAAACCAGGGTGCTTTGGTAACGACCGGAGTGTGGTTAGGGTCAGCATGATGCTGAAGAGGTGCATCGTAGTAAAAGGTGACTATGAGAGTAAGCAGTGTAATAAGTAACAGCGAAATCAGTACTTCGAGTAGTACTACATGAGGGAAAAGGGGGACTTTTTGGTGCTGACTTGATTGTTGATTATTCTGAGTAATCTGTACTTTGGGAGAGATAGCTACAGAATGAAGGCGTGATATACGGTAATAATGAATAGCGAGGGTGCCAACCATGAACGTGGGGAGAATAACGATATGGAGCAGGTAAAATCTGAGTAGTCCATCAGCACCGAATTCAGGCCCGCCCCGTAGAAGTAACATTACGTCTGAACCTATGCCGGGAATAGTCTCTACCATGCCTGTACCGATGGTTACGGCCCAGAAAGCCAGCTGGTCCCATGGTAACAGGTAACCGCTGAAAGCAAGCAAAAGCGTGCATATCAGCAGAAAAGAACCGGTAACCCAGGTGAATTGTCTACTGCCGAGATACGCTCCCGCCAGAAACACTCTAACAAGGTGGGCTGTGACAACTACGACCATACATTCGCCACCCAGTCGATGCAGATCTCGCAGTAACCAGCCGTACGGAACTTCTGTTACAAGCCTGATGACAGAGCCATATGCCGATTCAGGAGTGGGTACATAGTAGACCATCAGAAGGA
Source organism: Desulfopila sp. (assembly GCA_041582995.1). GTDB lineage: Bacteria > Desulfobacterota > Desulfobulbia > Desulfobulbales > Desulfocapsaceae > Desulfopila. Next base: position 2,479 of record JBFHGS010000156.1, read on the forward strand.
TTCCGGTGAGGAACTCAAGGGCAAGAAAAAAAACTGATAAGAATCCGAGATACCAGGTTGTTGAAAAAAGTACCCGGACTGGTTGATAAACTGGTGGTCGCAGGTGCAGGAGAAACGAATTCCGCCTCTGGCTGGGTGAAGGACGTGATGGTTCCGGGATTTCAGAAATTCTAAACATAGCGTATTACAACTTCTGCGGAATTATAATCCGGACACTTGTGTCGACCAGCAGGCGTATCAACTGTTGCTTACTTTCAGAGCTGGATGATTGATCGGGCACATTGCTGTCTTTGATGAAAAGATCTGCGATAGGTATCGCTGCTCCCGTGTTGATATCAGATCCCCTGAATTGCAGGTTGTCAGCTGTAATGAGCCGGATCGGGTAACGTTCAAGGGGCCGGTTGGCAGGACCTTTCAGAACGTGACCATCGCGAGAAAACTCTGAGCCGTGGCATGGGCAGACGAAGAGTCCTGTATTTTCATCATAATGAAAAAGGCAGTCGAGATGAGTACAGGCATGGCGCAGGGCGATGATCCCTGAATTATCGTGGACTAGCCAGAATCGTCCGGCGGCTATCAACTTAGGCGGGGCACCGACTTGAGGGAGTTGGTCAATCAGGCCGGCATCAATCAGGCCGCCATATTTTCCCCTGGTTGCAACAGGAGTAAGGAATGCCTTGGCTATAGTGCTTAATTGCAGGAAGAGCCCTGCCGGTAAACATAGCAGCATGACCAGTATGGTCCTGCGCCTGAATGCCGTCGTCGTATCTGTATTTCCTGGTTGATCGGATGTCGTTTTACTGTGATGCTTTACCATATGATTCCCTTAAATGAAGTTGCCTGAAATCATATTACATTTCATGTTAGGGTATCGTTATGTTATGATAAATTGTTTGTTTTCACTCTTTTGGAAAGATTGATAGTGTTTTAAGATAGGTTGCAACTGCAGGTGATATCAGATCTTTGCATTGAGGTTTGTTGATCTATGTGTCAACTCCCCGTGCGGTATAAGAGTAATATGGTTTTGTGGTCAATCTGAATTGTTTGGTAAAAAGCTGTGAGAAGAGAACGGTGAAGGAATGAAAGGCCTTTTGGTGCTTTTTTGAGAAATCTGGCTTAGGGACAATAAGATAATTTTTATACTATCAATTGACGTAGTAAAATTTAAGTTGAACAGAACTCTTCATATATGCTTGGAGTAACATTATGGCAACAGTCCCCGATCAGGTGCAATCCGCAAATGATTCCACTTCCGAAAAAGCTGCAAAAATCCTCGATCTCGATAACCCCAAATGGTATCTGAATCGTGAAATTACCTGGCTCTCTTTCAACAAGAGGGTCCTGAACGAAGGCAGAGATGAGCGGGTGCCACTGCTGGAACGGGTTTTTTTTGTTGCTGTGGTGGGCTCTAATCTGGATGAGTTTTTCATGAAACGCATCGGCGGGCTCAAGCAGCAGGTGGGGGCGGGGGTTAAAAAGCCTACAGTTGACGGAATGCTACCACAGCAACAGATAGACAGTAGCTATTTGATTGCTCAGGAACTGTTGAAAGAGCAGCGGGTTATAGAAGATGAATTGAGAAAACAACTGGCGAAGGAAGGTATTCGATTTTGCCAGTATGCTGATCTCACTTCTGTTCAGAAAAAAGAAATGGGGAATTATTTCAAAAAGGAAATCTATCCTCTGCTGACTCCTCAAGGGATAGATCCCGCTCACCCTTTTCCCTTTATTTCAAACCTTTCTCTCAATTTGCTCACAGCTGTTAGTGAAGAGAACGACAGCCAGATTTACCTTAATCGTATCAAGGTGCCTACCGGCGTCGGAATTCCCCGTTTTATTAAGGTGGGTGGCAAACATCTGTACATTACTTTCGAGGAACTCATAGCAAACAATCTTGCCGAGCTTTTCCCCGGTATGGTTGTTCATAGCTATTCTGTGTTTCGGGTAACCCGAAATGCCATAACAGATCGGATGGAGGAGCAGGCCAACGATCTGCTCGTTATGATTGAATCCGCGCTCCGGGATCGCAAATTTGCAGATATTGTTCGCCTGCAGGTAGCGGGTGATATGAGTGTACTGCATCGGGGAATGCTTGCGGCAGAACTGGGGATCAATGAGAAAGATGATGTGTTTGATGCACCGGGAATCCTTGCCAAGAGAGATTTGATGGAGATCTGTAAAATTGATCGGCCGGATCTCCATTATCCCATTCATCAGCCCTGCGATCATCCGCAACTGCTCACAGAGGATCCGAATATATTCCATGTGCTCAGACGTCAGAAAAACATCCTGCTGCAACATCCATACGAGTCGTTTGATACATCTGTAGAGAGGTTTTTGAAGGAAGCGAGTACTGATCCCAAAGTACTGGTTATCAAAATGACCCTGTATCGCACAGGTTCTGAATCGCGCATAATACGTTATCTTATTGATGCTGCCCAGAACGGCAAACAGGTTGCCGTTGTTGTTGAGCTTATGGCTCGTTTTGATGAATCAGCAAACATCATGTGGGCAGAGGCGTTGGAGGAGGCGGGTATTCATGTGACCTACGGTGTTGTCGGCCTCAAGACGCACAGTAAGGTTATTTTTGTGGTTCGTCGTGATTATAATGGCTTGCAGCGGTATGCTCATATCGGTACAGGAAACTACCATGCGGGTACGGCCCGCCAGTACAGCGATATTGGTTTATTGACGAATGATCCTGTAATCTGTGAAGATCTCACAGAGCTGTTTAACTACCTGACTACCGGTTATGCACCGGTTCGAAAATATCAGAAAATCCTGCCTTCGCCGAACATGCTGAAAAAGGCCCTACTGAAGAAAATAGAGCGGGAAATTGAAATCCATAAATCCGGTGAACACGGTCTCATACAGTTTAAAAGCAATGCTCTGGAAGATAAGGAGATCACGAAAGCTCTTTACAGGGCAAGCCAGGCTGGTGTTAAAGTTAATCTAATTATACGTGATAGTTGCCGGTTACGGCCGGGGATTAAGGGACTTTCTGAGAAGATTTCGGTTATCTCTGTAGTTGGCAGGTTTCTTGAGCACTCACGCATTTTCTATTTTAGAAATGGTGGTGCTGAAGAATATTTTATTGGATCTGCAGACCTTATGACACGTAACCTCGAAGCTCGGGTCGAAGTGGTGACGCCAATTGAGGATAAAAATATGCAGCAACGGCTTAGAGAAATCATTGATGTGCAGATTTCAAACAAGCGTAGTGTCTGGGAAATGCAAAGTGATGGCAGTTATGTCCAGCGCAGGCCGAAAGAAGGAGAGGAACAGCGCACCGTCCAGGAGATTCTCATCGATCTGGCAGAGAAAAGGCTCGCAGCCTCACCTTTAGCCAAGAAGAAAAGGAATAAGAAAGGTTCAGGGCTGGTACGAAAACGAAACTGATACGGAGCCTTGGGGGGAGCTTGTCACCACCCGTCGACGAAATCCGTTTCAGAGGTTTCAGCTATTCTGCGCCGGGCAGTCGGTTACTGCTACCTTTGTGCCACCAGTGATCTTCAGTAGTTGTTCAGGATTCACAGGTACACCGGTGGCATCTGTCCCGGCTGCCGGATAAACAATGTCATAGGCGGAGAGGGAGGTGTCGAGAAGGATCTCAATGTTCTGTTTTTCAAGGCCGAAAGGGCAGACTCCGCCTGGACGGAAACCAGTGGCTTCAAAGGTTTCGTCAGAACTTGCCATTCTATGTTTTGCGCCGGTTGCTTTTTTCAAGAGACCGCTGTTGATCCGTGTATCACCGGCGGCAACCACCAGTCTGAAAGCACCATCCTTGCCTTTAAAAAGCATTGATTTGGCAATCTGGCCGACTGGTACACCTATTCGTGCTGCAGCTGTTTCAGCTGTTGGCGTGGAGCCTGGTTCAAATTCAAGTGCGGATAAACCATGCATTGCCAGAAAAGATCTGACGTTTTCGGGAATATTACTCATTTTACTTCGCGTAATTAGTGATTTCGGACAAAGAGATCGAAGAGAGTGAGGCCGATCTCGACTACAATCAAAATAACAATATACCATTCTACCCGCAGTGTTTGGCGGGCATGGAGCAATTCGAGCGAGGTCTGTGCCGTTCGGGAAACCAGGTCAATTTTCCTAACCAGAGCGTTGTCACGCTCATGTAGTTCGAATTCATCTTCAAGAACAAGATACAACCCTTCAAGTTCACTGTGTTCCCATAGCAGATCTGGTTTTTCTGAAACTGCAGCGCGGCCAACCATATCATGTTCGGTTGCCAGAGCTGTACCGATAGTCTGAAGCAAATGACCGCTTGCTTTCGGACCATGCCTACGGGTGAGCTTTTCTGCAAGCGGTTCAACCATATCAAAACTGCGGCTGATCTTCATCTCATAACTTGCCAGAAGCACTGACCTGGCCATGACTTCTGCAATAATCTGCAATCGTGGAATGGAGGCTTCACGCAGATTAATCTTGCCGCCCTGTATTCTTTCATCCTGCCCGGCAACAATAAGTATCTCAATACTTTCCTCTTCTCCGCCAGTTGTTTCTTCTTCAAGATAATGGCGCAGGGTTTCGTCAATAAGATGCTGCTGTTCGAGTGGTGGAATATTGATAAAGACAACAACACCATAACGAAAAAGTACAACATAGCCGTCACTTTGAGCGAAAATCATCGGTGTAACCGCAAGAGCAGAATCGGAAGGGAATCGACGGAGAACTATACGACGCGCTACTTGTACAGCACGGACTATCAACGTTTGTGAAGTTTCCATAGTATGTATTACGACAGGCCTTTGCAGGAGAATTTAATGACGGACTATATCTTAAGATGAGAGAGAAAATATCGTGTTACGTCAGCTTGTGCAATGCTTTATCCGCTATTTATCTCACTCGTGTTGGATGTTTGGAAGTTGATGTATCGCATTTAGGTGAATGATTGCCGAATGTCAGGTGATGAACACCTGTATTTGCATGAATTCGGTATTCAGGCGCGGAGCAGGATTCTTAGTTGATTATGCGTCTATTTTATAACCGTATGGAATCACAAGTTGTTATTTTGCTCTATTTTAGCGGGATTTGAATCTTCTTTTCAGTTTACGTAAAAAAATCAATTGATAACAATTCGTCAGAGAGATATTGTTGTTAGGTTTTGAGTCCAGATCAAGGTGTTGCTGTATTGATCCGGTTGATGTTTGTCAACGATAGAACCTGACAGGCCTTAGCTTGTTGCAGGGAGAAATTTAATACTACATAGAGGCCGGTACCATGGCAGGAATGTATTTGGGAATTTTTTTAATCGCTTTGGACGTATTGATGGTCGAACTTACATTGATTCGGGTCTTCGATATACTCTGGTATCCCAACATGGCCTACCTCATTATAACTCTGGCCATGTTCTCGTTTGGCTTAGCGGGAGTATACTCTGCGATTCGGCCAATACGGGACAATGCAGAAATAGATAACAGAATTGCTGTACTATCGGCACTGCTTGGCATTTTTACACTGCTTCTTTTGCCGGTGCTGAACCTCTTTCCATTTGATTTTAAGGACATAGGTATTAATAACAGCGGTGCTCTCGGGAATTTTCTTGTTATTTATCTCTTTATAACTCTGCCATTTTTTCTTGGTGGGCTTATTCTGTCATCAATTTTCTCGCGCTATGCAGTTGCTATTCAGCGACTGTATTTCTGGGATCTCATAGGTGCAGCCCTTGGTTGTGTTGTCCTGATTCCTTTGTTGCCTGAAGTCGGGGCGGGAGGCCTGCTCTTTATTGCTTGTGGACTTGGTCTGATTGCCTCGGCACTTTTTGCCACCTCGAAAGTCTGGAAGGGTGTGGCTATAGTTGTTGGCCTGGTAGTGATTACGTATCCGCTGACTCTTGATCGATATATAGAATTCAAGCCGCATATCGATAAGCGAGGATTGAAAACATTCAAGGCAGGCGGACTTGAGGAAACTACGGTTTGGGATCCGATCTCAAAAATTGATATCATCTCATATCGAAAACTCTATAAATGGATAGCCTATGATGGTGGAACTCAAACCAGCTATTTTTATAAATTCGACGGTAATTACAAGCAGTTGCTCGAAGATGTGAAAGTGCATCCGGAGAGACATTTTTGGGGCCGTATTGTTCTTCCATCTCATTATTTAAAGCAGAATACCGGTCAGAATGTGCTGGTGATCGGTAGTGCCGGTGGGCAGGAGACAAAGGCTGCTCTCGCGTATGGTGCTGCCCATGTTGATGCGATTGAACTGGTCGGTGCAGTGGTTGATTTGGGCAAAGGGAAATACCGTGACTATATTGGCGGTATTATGAATGATCCCCGGGTCAATGCGCAGAAAGGTGAGGGGAGAAGCTTCCTCCGCTCAACTGACAGCAAGTATGATATCATACAGATAATGAGTAATCACAGTAGTTCCAGTATTGCTGCAGGAAGTGGTTCGCTCAACACAACTTATCTGCAAACTGCAGAAGCATATATCGAATATTTCTCTCATTTAAAAAGTGATGGAATACTGCATGTCAATCATCATGTGTATCCCAAAATGGTTGCAACGGCAGCACTTGCCTGGAAGAAGATGGGGCGTACGGATTTTCGCAAGCATGTCGCTGTGTTCGAAGTGCCTGATTCTCAGGATAATCTCCCGACAATGCTGATAAAAATGTCACCATGGACAAAGGCTGAGCTTGACAGGGTGGTAGCTTTTATGGCTGATATTTCACCACTTGTTGTTCATCCTTTAAAACCGCGCTGGAGTTACCTTTCAAATGATTTTTTCACAGGTGATTTCCCTGAGAGTCTGGTAAAGCAGGCAAACTATCGCCTGGAGCCTTCGACGGATGATAAGCCGTACTTTAACTTCATCCGTAAGGGATTTTCAAAAATTGCTGTGCAGAATGAAACGTTTACCAATGAATCAATTGCAGGACTGCTGAACTCGAGACTGCAGGGTGGAGTTCCGCGTGATACTATTCATCTATATGTAACCGCAGGAGCATCATTATTTTTTGCTTGTGTATTTCTGTTTATCCCCTTGCTCTTTTCTGAGGCTGGAAAAGCAAAATGGCAGAATAAACCGGCTTTTCTTTCGTATTTTGGTTGTCTGGGAGCGGGCTTTATACTTTTTGAATTGGTATTTGTGCAGATTTTCATGAAACTGATAGGGTATCCGCTCTATACCTATTCGACTGTGTTATTCGTGTTTCTGTTTGGAGCAGGCCTGGGAAGTCTGATGTCTGAACATTTGAACATGTACAACAGAGATCGTTGGGGTATGGTTTTTGCCGGAGTAATTGCTTCTGCACTGCTTGTTGTGGCTGTTCATCCCTGGTATTTTAACGTTTTTTTGCAAACATCAATTGCGGTGAGAATTCTTGCAGCAGCGGTTCTTATTCTTCCACTTGCATTTTTTCTGGGCATGCCCTTCCCGTTAGGGATTCTCAGCGTGCGTAATCAGGTACCGGGCACGATAGCCTGGGCCTGGGCAATGAATGGTCTGTTTACAGTTATAGGTGGTTTTCTGAGTGTTGTGTTGTCTGTGTATATCGGTTTTCGGGCGACCGTTCTTGTAGCTGTCGGTTTTTATGTGCTGGCAGCTCTCTTCTTTAGAAAAATCTATAGTGATCAGGATGTTTCCGAAAGTGATGCCGCATCTGCAGTCGCGGATCAGAATGAGAAAACCCATATACGATTACACAACGATTACGCCTGATTATTTATCAATTCAGATGGCGTCAGGGGATGAAGTGGTTCCGGCACTGTAGGTGTTCGTAATTAATGGCAAAATAATACCTCTGACCTTAAGGGAGATAGCTGACCTGCATAATAACTGAAACTGTCTGTTTACTCAGGCATTTGTATTCGTGAGGGAGATTAGCTTCAAACGTAATGTACTCATTTTCATGAATTACAAAAATCTGTCCATTGATTGAAAGTTGCAGGGTGCCTTTGGTAACGAAAAGGTATTCACAAATGTTTCCTTCATGGGGCTCTCCCGTAAATGCAGTCTCAGGATCTATCTCAAAATAATATGTCTCAAACGCCTGCTGCGGATCGAATGAAATCAAAGGGAAAAGTCTGTATTTTTCCGACTCCGCAGTCAAGCGGTTGCCGCTTGTAAATGCTTTCACTTCAGCTTTCAGGGTTGGTTTCCTGAGTAGCGCAGTGAAAGATATTCGCAGTCCATTGGCAATTTTCCATATCGTTGAAATAGTTGGGCTGGATTTCCCCATTTCAATCTGTCGCAACATGCTTTTGCTCACACCAGTGATATCTGAGAGTTGCTCAAAACTCAATCCTCTATTTTCTCGTACTTTCTTCAGATTATCTGCAACTGCTTCAATTGGATGATCCATATAACACTCAAATTGACAGTATATTACGTATTGATTAGTATAACGTGTATTTGATTGCTAAAGTGTAGAATGATCCGTGTAAAATATCAAGAAAGCATTTACAAAACATCAAGTCTGGTGAAAGAGAGATAGGAGTGAGATGATATGATTGATTCCGCTGTCAGAGCTAAGTATCTTCCTGTAATAGCTTTTTTACTTCTCGGAATAATCTGGGGCAGCAATTTCATCTATATGAAGCTTGCGTCAACTCTCATCAGTTCGACTCAGATAGTCTTTTTTCGGGTGCTGTTCGGCTTCGTGCCGGTTTTGATATACGCGATCTTTACCCAGTCCCTGGCATTACGTCATTTACAGCACAGTGGACATTTTATCATGATGGCCTTGTTGGCAACAGCCATATATTATTATGGATACGCAAAAGGGACGTCGTTGCTGCTGTCCGGTGTTGCCGGGGCGTTGTCCGGTTCTATCCCGTTGTTTTCTTTTGTTCTTGCCATAATGTTCATACGGGAGGAAAGGCTGACTCTAACGAAAGTTCTGGGGGTATTGATCGGATTTATCGGGGTAATTATTATAGGCAGGCCGTCAGGAGAGGATTTACTATCTACCAACCTTGAAGGTGCGTTGTATATGGTGGCAGGTTCTCTCAGTGTGGGCGCATCATTTGTCTATGCCAAAAAGTTTATTATGCCTCTTGGAATTTCTGCAGTCGCATTAACCACGTATCAGTTGGGTGCAGGTTTGCTCATTCTTGCTGTTGTTAATGATTATAACGGTATAGGCAACATCTGGCAGGAGGCGCATGCCTCGTTAGGATTGATAGTAGGGTTAGGTCTGTTAGGTACTGGTGCGGCCTATATTATGTATTATTACATTGTAGAAAATCTGGGTGTTATTGCAGCGTCGTCTGTTACCTATATCCCGCCGGTAGTGGCTTTAGTCATTGGTGCTTTGATCGTCGG
>JBFHGS010000157.1:0-11711 GCA_041582995.1 Desulfopila sp.
ATCTGAGTAGGGTCGGCCATCACCAACCCAAACCGGTTATCAAGATTCAGTCTGAACTCAATCGTTGACGGCAGGGTCGAACGTAATAGTTTCATCGCCTCTCTAACCACAAGTCGTACCTGCAAAGGCTGAAAATCTGTCTCCATCCTGCGGCTGAATGTAAGTATCTGGTTCACAAGTTCTTTAGCCCGAACTCCCGCCTGATACACTTCCCGTAAATCATCATACTGCTCACTACCACTCGTTACTTTAATCATACTTAGCTCAGTAAAGCCGAGAATAGCTGTAAGTATATTGTTGAAATCATGCGCGATACCGCCTGCCAGCGTGCCGAGAGACTCCATTTTCTGCGCCTGACGCAGCTGGCCTTCAAGCTGATTTCTTTCCGTGATATCCTCAGAAACCTCGACGATCCCCATCAGCCGTCCTGCGCCATCTATCACCGGACAACCCGTTATCCTCCAGATCCGGCCATTCTCATATGTTTGAACTGCGCTCTTCACTTCCATAGATGCTGCAGAAATTTTAACAGGGCAGCTGCTGCACATTTCATGACCATGTTGCCAGATATCATAACAGTGACGACCGATAATATCCTGCCTGTGCATTCCGGCCTGTTCACAAGCCACTCTGTTTGGCCAGATTACCCGAAGCCCGGTATCCAGCAAAACAACCTTACTCTTGAGATTATCGAGAATTGTCCGGAGGCGGATTTCAGAATTACGTGTCTCAACTTCCATTTCATGCTGATCAGAAATATCAACGGCAATACCAAGCACACAAACCTGGCCATCAGGTAGCACTATCGGCTTCTTGATCTTTTTTACCCAATGCTTCTTACCCTTTTTATCAACCAGGTACTGAACTTTCACTGTGAGTTCCGTCTGGCTTTCCAGTACTTTTTTGTCTTCTTCATGTCTTTGCCTCGCATCTTCCTCTGTCATGATACGTTGCGCGGCCAGGTCAAGGTCGGTTTTTCCGACAATATCTGATTCCTCTATTCCATAGAGACTGGTAACTGCTTTGTTGACAGTCAAATAGCGGCCTGATGCGTCTTTTATAAATATATAATTGGGAGTTGTAGCAAATACCGCACGCATCTGCTGTTCGCTCGTTCGTAACAGGATTTCCTGCCTTTTCCGTTCTGTTACATCTTCGTAAGCCACCACACAGCCAGCTTTCCTCATCCCGGGCAGCGGCGTTACCCGCACACAAAACCAATATGTACTACCGGCTCCCTTACAAGGATATTCCATTTCAAACAAACTGCTTTCAGCCAGCAACACACGCTCAATACCATCTGCAACCGCCAGAGCATATTCTGCATCAACACCTTTCACAGCCCTGCAGACTTTCAGGTAATTCATACCATGACTGCAGTTACCTCCAGGAACTCCATTTTTCGCTGCAAACTCCTGCCATCCACTGTTCACTGCTAAAATACGCCCCCCTTCCTCCACTATTGCTATAAAGCTTGAGAGGGAATTCAGGGCCGAGCGAAAAAAAACTTCAGATTCCTGCAAGTGCAGTTTACTGCGGTTACGCTCAATAGCATACCGTATCACCCTCGCCAGCATGTCTCCGGAGACATAACCTTTCGCCAGATAATCCTGAGCACCGGCCCTTACAACATCAATGCCTGCCTGAGGTGTATCGTCAATCCCCAGAACAATACAGGGTACATCTGGAACAACGTCACAAATACGTTTCACTGCCTCAATTCCTGCCTCGTCCATAAGGTGTAAATCAAGAATAATGAGGTCAGGCGAAACATTGCACAAGATATTAAGGGCTGCCGAAAGCTGTCGGACACGTGCAAACTCATACTCGGTATCTCTCCTGAGGCCAAGCAACTCCTGGACGAGATCGACATCTCCGGGATTATCCTGCACCAGCAGAATGCGAATGGATTTAGACATCAAAACTCACCTTTTAACAGGCAGCAGCGTGCTGCAGACGGATGTTTTTTTACCCTGTGCCGGATATTGGTTTTCCTTTGCGAGTGACGTCATACAGAACCGAATTCCCCCAGATATGATGACAAACAATAGAAATTCTCACCTACAGTCTTCCTTTCAGCCTATGTGTTGCAATCAGTAATGTCAAGTGAACCATGGTAACTGAAACCAATGCAGTATTTGCTTTTATCGCTGTACTTCCCTATAGTTATTTAAAGCATTTCATTCCCCAGACCTGCAACCAGCCACCATGAGGTGATACATGGCACTTAATCTCTCCTACACGACCCCTGACTTTACGCAGAGTCAGTTCCTGAAAGCTCCTCCCGCAACAATGGAACCTGCACCGGCCGACGGTATCGCACCGGCCAACTACCATGCGACTTCTAACTTTCCCGAATATGTGAAACTTGATTCAGGTGAGTGGAAACTTGCTCCTGAAGGACGTATGGATGCTGTGCTTGTCAATCATAACGGGATCATGGAAGTCACTGAAGCCCGACGTCTGAAACAGGGCGACCTGGTCGTAGTCGGCAGAACTGAGAATGGCGAGGATGGCATCTTTGTGCATGATAAATGTTTTGTTGAAAAAACTGAGAGCGAAGACAAATTCACCTTCCGTTCCCGCGGCACCAGAGAAACACCTTTTTCATACTCTTACGACAATCTCTATGAAATCCTGAAACATGATCGAAATCATGGCCACATCGTCTGGGTTCTCGGCCCTGCAGTGGCTTTCGACAAGGACAGCCGGGACGCCATGCAGGGACTGATCGAAAATGGCTACTGTCACGCACTGATGGCAGGCAACGCCTTAGCCACACACGATATCGAGGCCGCCCATTTCGGCACAGGTCTCGGCCAGAATATCTATAGCCAGGCACTCCAGCCGCTCGGACACTATAATCATCTCGATATTTTAAATGAGGTGCGTAAGTCAGGCTCAATCAAGCAGGCCCTCGCCGACATGGATATCAAGGACGGCATTATGTATGCCTGCGAGAAAATGAACATTCCGTACATCCTTGCGGGCTCAATCCGAGACGACGGCCCGTTGCCGGAAACTATCGGCAATGTCTACACCTCTCAGGACAGGATGCGTGAACATGCCCGCAAAGCTACCATCGTCATAACCATGGCCACTCAGTTGCATTCGATAGCTTTCGGCAATATGACTCCGAGTTACAAGGTGCAGGAAGACGGCACTATCCGTCCGGTGTATTTCTATATTGTCGACATGTCAGAATTCAGTGCTGACAAGCTTGCCAATCGTGGTTCTGCCCAGGCCCAGGCAATTCTCACCAACGTTCAGGATTTTATTGTCAACATCTGGAACCATCTCTCCAGACTGGAGTAGAATATGGAAGAAAAAAAGATTCGCATTATAGGGATTCCCATGGATCTGGGCCAGAAACAACGTGGCGTGGATATGGGTCCAAGCGCCATTCGCTATGCCGATCTGGCAAGAACACTGACCAGCCTCGGCCACTCCATCAGAGACAGTGGCAATATCAGCATCCCAGGTCACTATAGTCTGAAAAATACCAGCTTCGAAGAACGGTTGCCGCCGATCAGTCAGGCTTGCCAGACAGTATATGATATTGGCAGGAAAGTCATATCTAAAGGTGAAATTCCGATATTTCTCGGCGGTGATCATTCCGCCTCCATCGGCACAATAGGCGGAATTACCCATGATGAGCCGGTCGGACTCATCTGGGTCGATGCTCATGGTGATTTCAATACCCCTGAAACATCAGACAGCCAGAACGTTCATGGCATGTCACTTGGCGTATTGCTGGGGAATGGTCCTGAAGAGCTTGTTAATATTGGTCGGCCTGGACCGAAAGTCTCCCCGGAGCAGGTTGTAATCATAGGTCTGCGTGATCTGGACAGAGAAGAAAAGGTACTGCTCAAAAACTCAGGATGCACCATATTCACTATGCGTGATATCGATGAAATAGGTATGCATGCCGTGCTGATGAAGGCTCTCACCAAATTCGATTACCTCTCGAAAATTCATCTCAGTTTTGACATGGACGTAATGGATCCTATCGAGGCTCCGGGGGTTGGCACCCCCTCACATGGCGGACTTACCTATCGTGAAGGACAGTTGATCATGGAAACCATAGCCGACACCAACAAGTTGCACTCGGTCGACATAATGGAAATCAATCCTATTCTGGATATCGGTAACCGTTCAGCTCAAATGGCTGTTTCCCTGGCAGCTTCACTTTTTGGCAAATCAATTATCTGAGAAGTTCAGAATATTAAAAAGGCGGCCTTCCCCAAAGGGACAGGCCGCCTTTTTAATGTGTCGATGTCACCATCTTCTCATCTGTCATGCAAATCCGTAAAATCCTGGAAAAATGACAATAGAAACCAGCACCATCACCTGAATAATGATGAAGGGTATCACGCCCCGATAGAGATCCATAGTTCCCACCTCAGGTGGACAGACGCCTTTGAGGTAAAAGAGTGAAAAACCAAATGGTGGGGTAAGAAACGAAGTCTGCAGATTCATGGCTATCAGAATGGCAAACCAGAGCGGGTTCAGTCCGATAATATCAGCGATGGGCAGCAGAATCGGCACAACAATGTAGGAAATTTCGATAAAGTCAATAAAGAAGCCAAGCAGCATAATAGCCAGCATCGACAGTATCAGAAATGTCCATTTCTGCCCCGGCAGGTTGGTCAATACATCCTCGACAATATAATCTGCACCACTGTAGACAAAGACCATCGAAAATGCGGTAGCCCCAATCAGAATGGCGAAAACCATTGCAGTTATTTTCACGGTTTCCAGCGCCGATTGCTCCACAACATCCATACTCAGCTTACCATACAGCGCAGCCAGAGCCATGGCACCCACACTACCGACAGCAGCAGACTCAGTAGGAGTTGCAATTCCGGCAAATATCGAGCCCAGAACCATCACAATAAGAGAAAGCGGAGGCAGAATTGCCAGCATCGCTCTTTTTAAGTTACCTGTCTTTGTTCCTTCCTGTACCGGCAACGGTGGAGCCACCTTCTTATCCAGCAGCGACAAAATAAGAATATAGCCGATATAACATACAACCAGTATCATTCCGGGCTTTACCGCCGCCTGAAACAGATCGCCGACAGGTTGCTGGAACACATCACCTAAAATTATCAGGACTATGGATGGAGGAATGATCTGCCCGAGAGTTCCTGCGGCACAGATGGTCCCTGTAGCAAGCCTCTTCGAATACCCGTACTTGAGCATAACCGGTAGAGAAATGACCCCCATAGCCACCACAGATGCTCCAACAACACCTGTCGAGGCAGCCAGAAGCGTTCCAACCAACACGGTGCTGACAGCCACACCACCACGTATTTTTCCAAAAAGGGTTCCCATCGCCTCCAGTAATCGTTCAGCCAGAGCTGATTTCTGCAGCACAATTCCCATAAAAATAAAGAGGGGAACGGCCATCAGAATGGTGTTGTTCATGATGGAATAGATACGGAACGGCATCATCGAGAACATCTGCAGGAATTCATCTGAGAGAAGGGCTGCACTCAAATCAGGAGCCAACTCCACAACAGCAGCTAATATTCCGAAAAAGATAGACACGGAACCAAATGTAAATGCTACAGGATAACCGATAACCAGCATTGCCAGAGCTGCACCAAACATAATTATACCAACCATTACTTCACCTCCTCTGCATTTTCATCGGTCGTTAAACTGCCCGGAGAAAACTTGCGATAGAGGTTGATATTCTGGATAGTATAGCCAACAGCACAAAATATCAGATAACCGAACGCTACAGGTATCATGCTTTTTATCAGCCAGCGAAAAGGCAGACCGCCCGGATCTTCCGATATCTCACCAATCTCATACGCATCACGTACAAAGCTGAAGGATCCTGTAAATATGAGCAACGCCAATGGCAGCAGAAAAAAGACGGTACCAATGATATTGATAATCGCCTTATTGCGTGGTTTATAACGGTCGTAGAGAAAATCCACCCGTACATGACCATCATCAAGAAGAGCGACCGAAACTCCGAAGAGGATAATTATCGAGAAAAGATGCCACTCCATCTCCTGCATGCCGACAGAACTGTTATGCATGAAATATCGCATAATAACGTCATAAAAAACGTTAAGCGTCATCAGCACCAGTACAAGGCACAGGATTTTTCCCGCTACCCTGTTCATCCGTTGATAAAATTTCTCTACCTTGACCAGCATTTCAAACTCCCGCTAACGAGGTCACACACCTCATGTTACTACTTTGTATCCGCCACACAGCAGCAGAGCGACAGGTAAAAATGGTGCAACAATTGGATACACCGCAGACACAAAAACCGTCCTGACACCTGCTGCGGCGAAAGGACGGTTTGTACAATAAATCAATCAGCCAGTATTACTCTTTAACCATTTCTGAAGTCTGGATATAGAGATACTCAGACATACGCGTCCACTCGCGGGCTTTGACCATATACTCTTTCTGAGACTCGTATACTTCTTTGAACTCGGGATTATTTGCAGCATACTCTTCCATCAGTTCATCCGTAGCCTTCTTCATCTCTTTTAAGACTTCCGGTGGAAAAGTCATAATCTTGATATCAGGATATTCAGCTTTCATCTCCTGCCATGCTTTGGCGCTGGCATCGAAATTCATAGCTGTCAACTCTGCGGTAACAGTCTTAATGGCTGTGGTCAGCATTGTCTGATATGCCGGAGGAAGCTTATCGAACTCACGTTTGTTAATCAGATACTGCATTTCAGAAGCTGGCTCATGCCAGCCGGTGTAGTAGTACGGTGCGATTTTATGAAAACCCATCTTGATATCCATACCCGGTCCAACCCATTCAAGAGCATCGATGGTACCACGATCAAGTGAGGTATAGAGTTCACCTGGAGCTATGTTAGTTACAGCTACACCCAGTTTTGAGAATACTTCACCGGCAACACCGGGAATACGCATCTTCAGGCCTTTCAGGTCATCAAGAGATTTGATTTCCTTACGGAACCAACCGCCCATCTGCACACCGGTGTTACCACCCGGGAAAGAATAGACATCAAATTTGTTATATACTTTGTCCTGCAGTTTCTGACCGTCGCCATAATAGAACCAGGCATATTGCTCAGCATTGTTCATGCCGAAAGGCACGGTTGTAAAGAAGACAGAAGCAATATCCTTGCCTTTCCAGTAATACGAAGCAGTATGTCCCATTTCGTATTGTCCACCCTTGACCATATCGAGGATACCGAGCGGAGCCTTATGTTTTTCAGCTCCTTCAACACGTATCTCAAAATTGCCATCTGACATTTCACTCACTAATTCACTCAAACGCGGCGCTGAAGCCGCCAGAGGTGTCAGAGTGCTTGACCAGGTCATAGCCAACTTCCAGCGAACTTTTTTTTCTGCCATTGCTGGTGATGCAGCGAGCATGCAGGTCGCCAGCACAACAGCTATTTTCCCAAAACGTTTCATCTCTTCTCCTCACTTCCAATCTTGTATTCAAACACTTTTAAACCTAACCATACCGATTCACGTCAGAACGGGCCGGTATGACAGTCATTTCATGGCGTCATATCTAATACGTCAAAAATGTTTGCGCAAGAACAGAAACATAGTTCCACATAAGAAAAGACACCTTTTGCCCACAATTTGCCATAATAGTTCTGCTCTTTAGTGGAGAGAGGTTAACAATATTAAGAAATCAAAGGAAACAAGGAATTTAATTCCGGAACAACCGTATATACTGAACAATATTGATTGAACAGGCAATGGTCCGCCACAATCACCTTGCCCGAAAATATTTCTGAACGTAACGAATATGCGCTTTCATCGCTTCACCGGCTTTATCGGGTTCGCGATCACGGATAGCGGCAAACACTTCTTTATGGTGCCCCAGAGCATCATGAAGCGTACTGGAGTCCTGATACATATGAGTGAGATTCTTTTTGATACCTATAAACAGAAAATCATAGAAATTCCTCATCAGATGAATAAGTACCGGGTTTTTAGTGGCAAAAGCTACAGCCATATGAAAAGCAGCATCGGATTCCGTACTTATTTTATCGGTAGCATCGAGATCATCAATCATCTCTTCAAGAGACCGCTCCATTGACAGGATGTCATTTTCAGTCGCTCTCTGCGCTGCGAGAATGGCTGCATTGGTCTCCAGCCCCATACGCACTTCCAGCAGATCATCCAGTGTCGCTTCCTCGGTAGCCATTACTGCCGCCAGCGGATTACCCTTACGGCTGTCCGGCGAACTGACAAAAGTTCCCTGACCCTGACGATGCTCAAGCAACCCCATGGTCACAAGTTTATTGATGGCGTTACGCACAGAGGTTCGGCTCACAGCCATCGATACTGCCAGTTCACGCTCAGGCAATATCTGTTGTCCGGGCTTAAACTCACCTTTATAAATCAGTTCCCTGATCTGTTCAAAAACCTGATCGGATATCCGCTTCGGTCTAATAGGTTTCAGCTTCATAATACCTTCACTACTCCAGATTCACGGGCAACTTTCATAGATAGTGGAAGAGCACCATGCCCTGCCATTACGCTCCGGTCTTCACCGTAAAAGCAACCGAATAATAACATAATATTCTTTAGAGATATCGACAATATTCACGAATATCCCCAAGCGGGCAGGCTCTTTCCAGTAACATTGTACAGGTGTACAGGTGTACATATACACGACACATTTTCGGTTTATTTTATACACCACACTTTACAACAATATATCAGTACCTTAACACACAGGTGACCAGCACACCACTTCATTTTACCAGGACAAACCATCATTGGTAGTACCATTTGAAATGGACAAATTACCTGTTACACCATAACCGACAACGTAACACGAATTGCTCTATTATGCCCGATAGAACAATGAATTGCAACAATCAACGTACATCACCACTGACATTCACAACAGCTACATATCGTATTGGTATGACCAATCAGCCATTTACAGAATACTCAACTGGTTACTTCAGTATACCCTTCAGAGCATTTATCTGTAAAATCCAAGAGGACCTGCAACAGGCATACTGCAGGTCCTCTCTTTTTGACTTTCTCTACAGCTCATTTGTCGAGTTGCCTTCGACGGATACGTTCACCCCTCACTCTTCACTTCTACCTCCTCACCTGTTCAACCTGAAATTCAGGAGCAATCATAAAAAAGAATGTGACAACACATTGGATTATGCTGGACTTCATATACAATCCCATTATTTTGAAGGGTGCAGAACACGTGATGCCACTCTTTGCAAAATGGCAGGCCCGATTCCCCTTAAACAGCCACCACATCGACGACCACACTTATATGCTGACACATCTTTTTTATCCGGAAAAAATAGCTCTTCTCGGAGCTTCGAGAAACAAGGGCAAGGTGGGATACGATATTCTCGCCAATCTTGTTGAAGGCGGATTCACCGGAGAGATCATTCCGGTGAATCCCGCCGGAGGTGAACTGTTCGGCCTGAAAGTATATACCGCACTTGACCAATATAGCGGCCAGATCGACCAGGCAATCATCGCGGTACCCAAAGCACAGATTCTCAAAACCGCCAAGGAGGCCTTAAAGAAGGGTGCACGAACAATCATTGTCATCACAGCGGGTTTTAAAGAAATCGGTCGGGACGGTGAGTTGCTCGAGCGTGAGCTGGCAGATCTCTGCCGCCGTAACGGTGCACGACTGCTTGGCCCAAACTGTCTTGGCCTGCTGAATACCAGCTATACCCTCAACGCATCATTTGCAGGGTCAATGCCAAAACAGGGCAGAATCGGTGTTTTTTCACAATCTGGTGCGCTCTGCACTTCTATCCTTGACATTGCACGTGGCAGAGAACTTGGGCTCTCGAAGCTGGTCAGTATCGGCAACAAAGCCGATATCACCGAAGACGATCTGCTCGAATATTTTGGCGAAGATACCGAAACAGATGTCATTGTCGGTTATCTCGAAGATATTGTCTCCGGCGATACCTTTATTAAGATTGCCACCGAGACTGCCTCCAAAAAACCTGTTATTATCCTCAAGTCCGGAACCAGTCACGTTGGCCGCAGAGCTGCTGCCAGTCATACCGGGGTACTGGCCGGCGCAGACACCGCTTACGGTGCAGCCTTCAAACGATCCGGCATTATCAGAGCTGATACATTCGAAGCTCTTTTTGATTACGCTACCGCGCTTTCCACGCAACCACTGCCCAAAAGTGACCGTGTTCTTATCATTACCAATGCTGGCGGTCCAGGAACGATGGCTGCGGATGCTGTCGAACATTGCGGCATGACAGTTGCTGAACTGGCCTCAAACATTTCAACATCTCTGCGCGAAAAGCTTCCATCTACAGCCAGTTCCCCAAACCCCATAGACGTTCTAGGAGACGCCCCGCCGGACCGTTACGGCGAAGCTCTCGCAGCAGCACAGGATAATGACGATGTTGATGCCATCATCATTGTGCTTACCCCGCAGGCGATGACAGATCCGGCCGAAACAATCCGCACCATAGCCCGTACCATCAATGGCTCCAAACCTGTTCTTGTCTCTTTTATGGGTGGCAAAGATGTCATGCCGGGCAGAGATGAACTGACAACCACCAGTCTGACTTACTTCCCTTCTCCCGAGCGGGCTGTGGCAGCTTTGAAAGCGATGCATGAATATGCCTGCTGGAAATCACGACCGCCCCGTGTAATCACCCGTTTCAGGGTAAATCGCAGAAGGGTCGAACATATCATCAACCGCAGCAGGGCAAACGGAATTCTGCAACTGAATGAGGTCAAGGCCAAAAAAGTCCTCGAGGCATATGGCTTTACCGTTCCGACCGGCAGGCTGGTCACTTCCAGCGAGGAAGCGGTTGAGCATGCTCGACGCATCGGTTTTCCCCTCGCATTAAAGATTGTCTCCTCCGACATCATCCATAAGACTGACGTGCGCGGAGTGCGACTGAACCTTACCACTATACGTCACGTCATCGACAGCTACGACCTGATGATGATGCGAATCAAACAGCAACTTCCCAAGGCCAGGATTGATGGTGTCTATATAGAACATATGGCCGACCATGGCGTTGAAGTTATTCTCGGCATGACCAGAGATCCCCAGTTCGGTCCGATGCTTATGTTCGGGCTTGGCGGGATATTTGTCGAAGTCATGAAAGATGTTACGTTTCACCTTGCACCTATTACGCATGAAGAAGCGATTCAGATGCTCTCCTCGACCAGATCCTACGCCATCCTTGAGGGACGGCGTGGCCGTAGAGGTGTTGATATAGACGCCATAGCCACCGGCTTGCAGAGAATCAGCCAGTTAACAACAGATTTCCCTGAAATTCTTGAGATGGAAATCAATCCGTTTTTCGTCGGGGACTTCGGTAATGAACCAGTGGTTGCAGATGCCAGGATAACTCTGTCAGAACCTGCAAAAAAGAATAAGTACTATTTATAGGATAATGACCATGGAGTTTGATATCAGCTGGCAGGACCGCTACCGTGTCATGATCAACAGTCCCAAAAAAGCTTTGCGACTGGTCCGTTCAGGCCAGCGTGTTTTTATCGGCACCGGCTGTGGCGAACCTACGGTCCTGGTCGATGCACTGACAGCCCGGGCAGGTGATCTTGCAGACGTCGAGATAGTGCAGCTTTTTACCAAAGGAAACGCCGCATATGCCCACAAAGAGTACTCAGGTAGCTTCAGGCTCAACTCATTTTTTATCGGCCAGAACGTCCGTCCCATAATTCAGGAGGGACTTGGCAGTTACACTCCGATG
>JBFHGS010000158.1:0-11705 GCA_041582995.1 Desulfopila sp.
CTCCTGAGTGGAGGAGAGGCTGTAATCATTTAGCCAGGTACTCCCAAGCTGCACAGCCCCTGCTGCGCCGTGGGAAAAAATGTGCACGGAACTGATATCCGTATATTCTGCCAGTACTGAACGTATCTGCTCTACCCCATCTGTATTGCTATCTAAAATAACAATTCGCTGAGATGCCGTATCACTCTCCTCAGACTGGAAATACTCTGAAACCTGCTCCGCGTTTGCAATGTTATCATTTACAAATATCAAGGTTTCAACCCGTGGGTCTGTCTCTGTAATCGATTCATCAACAGTATCGACAACTTCGGTCTCATCGATGTGGATCGGTGCTACAACGTCTCCCTCTGCAACCGGTTCACCGGAATCTTCAACCTCAGTCACAAACTGTTCGGATTCTGGCAACGTTTCCGCAATATCACTTTCAATTGAAGCACCTGTATAGTCTTCTTTTTCGTCAGGCAAAAGTGCTTCGACAGTTGCATCACTTTCTTTGCTCTCTGCTGCCACAGTGACTACCACTGCGGGGATTTCCTCGACAGTGTCAGCCGGCATGTCGACAGGCAACGGAAGTGCGTCCGCCGACAATAAAAGTCTTCGCTCAAGCACTTCAAAGAAAAAAATGGAAGGTCTGGATTTTCTCATAACATGTGATTCAAATCCCGCATCTCAGATTCGAGTGAATACTGTATAGCAGACAATGTATATCAGGTTCTGAATCAGTTATCTCTCCTCTGTAATTACCCTCTGAGCCTGACTGACTCAGAATTGATCTACTTCCCATCGCTATATAACTGCAGGACTACATTGTACATAACAATAAGATTAAATAATGAAATAGAAATACTCACAGCTGATGTTTTCCCTGTAATCCAAGGATTACTCCCCCTTACCTGATAAACTGAGCGTCTTCTCCAGCTGCTCATCCTGCCTGAGAAGCAATCGACGGGTCACTGCACCTTGTCTCTCCAATTGCAGCTGAAGTATTTTTGCAGACACAAAAAGCACGACTCTGCTGAGCGGATTCGAAGACTTTATTCCTTGTTTTAACCAACCGCCAAACACCGACCGTCTCAAGCCCCCGAGAACGTCATCTTCAAACGAAATAAACAGCTGACACGAACCAGGGTCACCCTGCCTGCCGCATCGCCCGAAAAGCTGGCGATCAATCCGCGCAGCACTGTGCATCTCTGTTGCAATCACATGCAAACCGCCGAGAGCCTCCACGCCGGGTCCAAGGACAATATCCGTCCCTCTCCCCGCCATATTTGTCGCAACAGTAATCTGCCCCGATTGCCCTGCCATGGCCACAATTTCAGCCTCCTGCTTATCCTGCAAGGCATTCAGCACCCTGCACTCCATTCCGTTTTTCCTGAGTAGCAGAGCCAGCTTTTCTGAGACAGCCAGAACCGGGGTTCCTATGAGAACCGGCCGCCCCTCGCCATGGAAACGCTTTACACTTTCAACGATTGCCGCCAGTTTCTCGCTTTCAGTCGTAAAAAAACGGGTTTTCAATTTTCTGCGCACATTTTCTTTACGCGAAGGGATTTCAACTACCGGGAGGTTATAGACATTCCACAACTCTCGCCGCACTTCCCTTGCAGTCCCGGTCATCCCTGCTAACCTCTGGTAACGCCGGAAAAATCGTTGATAGGTTATCCTGGCAAGATTTTCACGACTTCCCGTTAACGGACAGCCTTCCTTACATTCTATCATCTGATGCAAATTATTTTCCCAGCTTCTGCCTTCAAGTATCCTGCCGGTATATAGATCAATTATCTGTACGCGATCGTCAACAACCACGTAGTGCCGATCTCGCTGAAACAGGTGCAAAGCCCGTAACGCCTGTTCAACCAAAAATTCACGCTGCCGTCTTCCCGCCCAGATACCAGCCATTTCCCGGCCGCGCCGTTCAAGCTGACGGCATCCCTCTGGTGTAAGCTGAAGCTGCCTATCATATGTATCGACAGTATAACTGACATCCTTTACCAGAGAGTCGGCCAGCATGAGAGCAGCAGCGTAGACCGTCTGCTCAAACTGATTGTTCCCTTCTCCTGAAATAACCAGAGGAGTAACGGCTTCATCAATAAAAATGCTATCCGCTTCATCGACTATCGCAAAACATAACCCGCCTGCTATACGTCGCTGCTGCACGTCTCCACTACATAAGCGTTCAACCGCCAACGCTGCCGGACCACGAATGGCCTGAGTTTCCAGGTGATCCTTCAGGTAATCAAAAACAATCTCTTTGTTGGTACAGTAGACGATATCGCTTTCATACACCCGCCTGCGTTCGGCCACGTTCAACGATTGCCTGATCGCCGCAACAGATAAACCCATTCCACTGTAGAGCGGCTCCATCCATTCACTGTCTCGTCTGGCCAGATATTCGTTCACCGTAACCACATGCACACGCATACCTGCCAGAGCAGCTGTAATCGCCGGTAACGTTGCAGTGAAAGTCTTACCCTCACCTGTCTCCATCTCCGCTACCATTCCATCCAGCATGACTTTGCCACCAATCAGCTGAGAACGATAGTGGTTCATGTTGAGACATCTCCGGCCATATTCCCTGATCAGCGCAAAAGTCTCGGCAACACTGTTAAAAGAGAATCCTTCTTTTTTCAGAGCGATACGCAACCGCTTCACTTCCCGAGCCAGTTTTTCACTGCTCAACTGCCGGTAATACTCCGCTCGCCCTTCAACAGCATCAGCATGTTTCTCATAAACTGTAGAACGGTTAGCAATTAGCTCCAGGTAATAGCCAGCAGACGTGTGCCATAATATATCAGCCGACGTCTGTGATGCGTTTTTTCCCCCCCGAGCCAGACCATATGCTGCCGTATGAATGATACTACCCATGGAAACGTTTTAAAAAAAGCTGTCGTGCAGCATAATACAGTCGCACAGCAAGAGGCTTTGGGCCGTGGTTGAATCGTACGAAAATACGTTTACCTACAGCAACGCTTTGCATACTTTCTGCCAGTTGTATATCAAACAAAAAGACCTTTTCGAATGTTCCGGTTCCGCTCAGATCTTCCGGGTCAGTCAGAATCACACCACCTCCAGCTGTGCCGAGGATTGCGCTCGGCAGGGTAGTAGTCGCCTCCGGTACCTCACGCAACACACCACCATGCCAGGTCACTGAGGGCTCGGTGAGAGTACGCAATTCAACATTTTCCCCGGAGTGCCTGACCAGATCAACATTCTGTTGCTTTACAGCAACACGAACCGTATCAGTCGGGCTCAGTACATATCCGAGTAACGCACCTTTTTTGACAAATCGTCCCGGCATATCAGCATGATCGAGCAGAACGAATCTACCGGTTGCCGGACTGACGATTGTCATGTCCTGTAATTGTCGTGAATATCGGTCAATGAGTTGTTCAAGGGGTTCGATCTGTTCCTTTATTATCACTGCTTCAGTCTGGTCGACAGGAAGTGCTGCAGCATAGCGCAACTGGTATTCGCGCAAGCGGGAGCGCTGTATCGCCAGTCGATTCTCAAGCAAAAGATCACGACACTCCAGCAGTATATCATACTGTTGAACAGTACTTCCAGGCTGGGCAAAGATGCGGGTAATTTCTCCGTCACCTCCGGAACGCAGGTATGATTGCTCGGGCAGCCAAACCACACCTTCCGTTACGCTCACGTGCGGTAATGGGACCAGCATAATCAGGAAAATCAGTATTGCCGCCAGTGCGGACATCCTGAACACAACCCTCCCTCTATGTCCTTGATACGAGTAGTCAGTCATAAATTTTTTTACTTTTCGTATTACCGGCAGAAGCAACATCGCCCAGGCAGCGAAGATTGCCAGCACCACACCCAGGATCAGATACCTGCCCGCAACAGCAAAAATGATCAGCACAGCAAGGACGATTCGATAGACAAATGAAGCGACTCCGTAAAAGACCAGTATCCGCTTCTCACTCACTGAAGTGTCAGTCGATTCTCTCTCTATAATTCCGAAAAGATACCGATCAGCCAGGTATCCCAGATGGTTCAGTGCACGCTGACCAAGATTGGGAATTTCAAGCAGATCCGAGAGAATGTAATAGCCATCAAATTTGACCAGCGGATTACCATTGAATAGAAGCGTTGAAACCCCGCACATGATAATCACATTATACGCGACCGTTTTGGCCAGACCTGGCTCAAAACTCACCCAGCAGAAAAGAGCAACTGCTGCAAGCAGTAACTCCATATAGATACCCGCTGCTCCGACAACGATTCGCTGCCACTTGCTTGTAAAAGCCGTGGCTGAGGTTGCATCGATATACGGAAGGGGCATCAAAACGAGCATCATTACGCCCATCTCATGCACCTCACCTCCCCACTTTTTTACAGCATAGCCATGACCCAGTTCATGAATTCCCTTTACAACCGGATAAATAAGAAAAAGCAGGAAAGCATTTTCAAATGTCAGCACCCGTAAAAAAACATCGGTTGAAAACTCGACCCAGTTGAGCCAGAGCAGCACCAGAGAACCACCCATAAAGGCGAGAGAAGACAGAAAAAACGGCAGGGAAAAGATGATCCTGCCAACAGCTAAGGTTCTGGATAAAAATTTTTCCGGATCGGCAACCGGTACCCGAAAAAAGACAGCATTGCCCTGAATCTTCTTCTGCAGAGGTGACAGTTCAGTTTCACGACTCTGCAGCAGCAGTTTCTCCATATCGGGTTTCACGTTACAGATCAGCACATTGGCGGCAAAAAGCTGCGAAAGCAGCTGGAGAACTTCATGTTGACCGGGTGCCTCATCACCATAGTATCCGGTAACTTTTTCCCAGATCTGCTGTATGGTACGGTGACCATCCATCATGCCGATCAGCCGGTACACTGCCGGTGAAAACCGATAGAGCTTACCGGTGCTGTGGTTTTGCAATATGTACTGAATTTCGCCCCGATAGATATGGCGATGAATTGTATTGTGATTACGAATTCGGGGCTGAAGCTGTGCAACCCTGTACCACGATGGGCTAAAGAGTGGTTTCATATCAGTAAAGCCTACGGCAGATGGGACCAGAGCCAGATCCGCATCATGTTCAGCAGTTCATGACTCCAGATCCAGATCAGTTTTTTCTCACCGACTGCAATCTTAGCATAGCCCTGCATACCGGGCCGCAACCGTTCGGAGAATTCTCCAAGCTTAGCTTCTACCTGAAACGTATTTTCACCATCGCGAGCTGTAGATACAGGAATCACACTTTCGACAATAAAAGAGAATGCATTCCCGGGCAGTGCATTGACAATAAAATCTCCTTTCTGGCCACTGTTTACCAGGTTAATATCCTTTTCAGGCACTTCCAGCATAACCCGGTAGGAATCAAGCGGCGCAACTTCAAAAAGTATCTGCCCCCGCTCCAATGGTATTCCTATAGTCTGACTCAAATCGCCTCTGATTAACAGGCCGTCAAAGGGGGCACGGATTATCGCCCGACTGATTTTTTCATCGAGCAGTGCTATCTGCGCCCCGGCCTGCCGGATCTGCTCCTGAATGATTTTAGACTCCGCCAGCTGATGTTCTGCAATAGCCTTATGATATTCAAGCCGGTACTGCTGTCGCTGGCTGTTCCATTTCAAGCGTTCAAGCACCAGATCACGACTGTCGAGCCGCGCCAGAACCTGATCTTTCTGAACGAGATCTCCGGCACGCGGCAGAGCTTCATCAAGAAAACCGTCAAACGGGGCAATCACCACCCGCTGCACCGTGCCCTCCAGAGTCATATTGGCAGCAACTCTAAACTCTCCTGTTGCAAAAGAGAAAAATACCCCCACAAGAATCAGGCTGATCAAACTGAATTTTACCATTATTCCGCCCGGCCCGACGATACCGGACACAGTATCCCGCCATGTCTGCAGGATCTTTTCAGGCAGCGGCCTGTCATTTCGCTTCTTTTCGGCAATAATAGGACCGGTCAGCGCTGCAGCCGCTTCGCAAAAGAGAATTTCATCCGATTGAAAATCATGCGGCCCTGTCCTTTCAAAAACAAAAGCACCTTGCGGAAAGCTATCCGGATTCACAAAGGGCACAGTCAGCACCTGTACACCGCCATACTGCCGACTATATTCTTTGTGGCTGTAAACGATACGGTTATCATCGGCTGATTCCTGTGGATAAAGAAGTGTGACACCCTGATCGAGACACTCATCCATCAACCCTTCAAGTGCCCGGGAGAGGTTCATCTGCTCGCCAAACTGCGAGCTATGAGATATTGCACATAACCTGGCCCGCTTTTTCTCTCTGAACCCTATACTGACCCTGTCGCAACCAAGTCGGTCAGCAAGCTCCGTCGTCGAGCTGAGCGCAGCCCCTTTATGATCCTCCTGCTCTACTGCTGCGGCGATCAGTTCCAGCACGTTCTGTAACCGTGCATGTGTGCTTTCTCCGGATTTTGCCTGCAAACATGCCCGATTGGCCTGCAAGCGCTGCACAATCCAGGCAGTGCCCCACTGCAACTGCCGCATGGCGTTTTCGGTAGCGCCCGTCAACCTATCGGGAATCTCAAGTATTACCACAATTGCCACCCTGTCCTCATCCGTAACAGGGTAGGCAAGATGAAGGTTGACCTGCTCTGGCGGCGTCTTTTTCTCCCGCAATGTATTTTTGCGAACAATCCCTTTTCGTTCTTTAGCCGCGCGCTCCGCAAGTGTGATAAAATTATTACCCGGTGTACAATCGGCAGGATGAGTTGCCACTGCTGAAAAGCTGCCGTTGTCATCGGTTCGAAAAATCGCACTTCTCACCACGTAACCGATCAGCGAGCATTGTAACCCCAGCCACACTTCGTAGAATTCAGTATCATTTTCAGTAGCATAGAGCTTTTGCCAAAGATCATTAGTATTCAATGTCGACACCGGATTACGAACAGATTGCGGCATTTCGCTCTGTGCGTATGTGGGATAGTTGATAGTCATCCGCGCACATGCTGGAAGTGGGAAAATGCCATCTCATCAAAACCTCGTGGCGTATAGCTGTTTAAATCTGAAATCACCATATCTCTCCAAAAAGAAACAAAAACCACACAGTTAAACACGTATCGACCCAGCTACCTGATTCTTTATATGTTTCTGCCTCCTCACCCTTCACGTCCTCACCTCCTCAAAAAAAATCATATCGTTTTAAGCCCATGAAAAGCAAATCCTTGAACTCTTCAAAACCATTCGGTTACCATAATTGCATTGCAGCAACACATACTTCCAGGGAGAAGACTATGGGCTATTACGCCGGCATGTCAGTTGATGAAGTTTTCAGCACTTTAAAGACCTCTATCAGCGGTCTGAGCAGAGAAGAAGTTGAACGACGACAGCTGGAAAAAGGCTATAACCGTTTGCAGGTCCGCCCACCCATTCCAGCCTGGAAGATTCTGGTCGGCCAGTTTGCAAATTTTATCATCTACCTGCTGCTTTTTGCCGTGGTGTTCTCCATCCTCATCGGTGAATATGCGGATTCACTGGTTATCCTGGCCATTCTCATCCTTAATGGAATGATCGGTTTTTTTCAGGAGCTGAGTGCCAGCCGATCTCTTGAGGCGCTCAAAAAGATGGTTACCGTCAGTGCCTCGGTAACCCGTAATGGCCAGACTACCCGAATAGATGCCGAACAGCTGGTATATGGCGATATAATCCATCTTGAAAACGGCGACAAAATCCCCTCTGATGCCAGACTGATCAACTCCATTGAGCTTCAGGTCGAAGAATCCGCCCTGACCGGTGAAAGCGAACCGGCACGAAAACAGGTCATGAAGCTGCCCGGGAATCTCGGCCCCGCCGACCAGACCAATATGGTATTTGCAGCCACGGCAGTCGTAGGCGGACGAGGTATGGCTGTGGTCACAGCCTGCGGCATGGAAACAGAGATCGGTAGAATATCGCAGATGGTCGCTGAAGCTGAAGAAGAAAAAACGCCTTTACAGCGTCGACTCGACCTTTTCGGCAGAAATCTCGGCATGGTGATAATCGTTATCTGTATAGTGGTTTTTTCACTCTCTCTTGGTCGACTATGGCTCGATGATGAACTCATCAACCGCATCGTTTTTCTCGAGTTTGCCTTTATAGCAATAAGTCTTGCAGTGGCTGCGGTGCCCACCGCGCTACCCGCAGTCGTCACCATTGCGCTCTCCATTGGAACCCGCAGACTACTGGCGAAAAACATGCTGGTTCGCCGACTCACTTCGGTGGAAACTCTTGGCAGTTGCGATGTTATCTGCTCTGACAAAACCGGGACGATCACCAAAAACATCATGACAGTTACACGGGTGTGGACCCTGGCCGGAGAACTCGACCTCAGGCATGACAATATCCAGGAGCTAACAGCAAAGACCCCACTTATCAGCCTCCTTTTTCGTATCGGTGCAGCTTGCAACAACAGTGCCGCGCATCACAACCATGGCTCTGGTGGCAATCCAACAGAACTTGCCCTTTTAACGTCAGCGGCCACAGCCGGGGTAGAGTTTTGCGGAAGCAGAAAAAACGAACGACCATTTGACTCTGAACGAAAATGCATGAGTGTAGCCGTTCTGGACAACGAAAAACTCATCCTCTACACCAAGGGTGCACCTGATCATCTGATCACCCATTGCACAAAGGTTCTTATTGACTCGGAAGTCGTTCCTTTGTCTGAAAAGTATGAAAAAGTCATTGTTGATGCCTATCGGCACCTCGGTTCCCAGGCCATGCGGGTCATTGCCTTTGCCTACAGAGATATACTTTCAGAAGAGGATACCGAGGAGCACGATCTGGTTTTTGTCGGCCTCCAGGCTATGATTGACCCGCCGCGTGAACATGTTATCGACTCCATCAGACGAGCACGGCAGGCGCATATCCGGGTAATTATGATTACCGGTGATCACCGGGAGACAGCTGTGGCCATTGCCAGGGAAATTGGCATCAGCGGGAATGCCATGACAGGCAAAGAAATAAATACCCTCGACGATATGGAGCTGACTAAAGCACTCACCAGCACCAATATCTTTGCCCGCGTTATTCCAGAGCATAAACAACGGATCGTCAAAGCACTGCAGGACAACGGGCACGTTGTCGCCATGACCGGTGATGGTGTCAACGACGCGCCCGCTCTAAAAAAAGCGGATATCGGCATAGCCGTCGGCAGCGGTACCGACGTGGCCCGCGAAGCTTCGGATTTTGTGTTACTGGATGACTCGTTCACCTCAATCGTTGCAGGGGTTGAAGAAGGACGCGGTATTTATGAGAATATCCAGAAATCCATCATGCTGCTGCTTTCAGGTAATCTTATGGAAGTGTTAATTATATTCATTGCGGTGCTATTGGGATTCAATCTGCCGCTCACCGCCCTGCTACTGCTCTGGATAAACCTCGTAACTGATGGTGCACCGGCACTTGCCTACAGTGTAGACCCTTACGGGGTACGCATTATGCACCGGCCGCCCATTCCTATGAGTGAAGGCATCCTGCCCCGGCACAGGCTACGCCTGCTCATCACTCTCGGTGTTGCCGGTACGCTTATCGGGCTTATGCTTTTTCAGTTTTCCGGTGGCAACAGTGATGAACCACATGCAATAGAACGAGCTCAGACCATGGTATTCAACTACATAGTGCTCTATGAAATGCTCCTGGTTTTCGTTATCCGCAGAAACTATCATGTTCCACTCTTCACAAACGCATGGCTCTGGATTGCAGTGGTCTTTTCTCTTTTTATGCAGGCAGTCATTATGTACAGCCCTGCCAATATGCTTTTTCACGTCACACCACTCAACGTTATCGACCTTGGTGAACTCTTCGCCGCCACCGGTCTATTTGCTCTTATCTGCATGTTTTTTAAACCTGTTGCAGAATCTGACCGGAGCAAAGAGGAGTGACCTGCAAAACAGACTAAAACGCCTGATAAAAAGAGAGTTTTTACGGATTACTCAGTGAGCACCTAAACGATGTTTATACAGTGAAACCGCAGCCCAAGCGTTGCAACGCTGGCAACATTGTCGTGTAATAAAGAGGCTTTTCTACGCATTTCATATTACGACTCATTTTATACTGTTCAACCCCCCTCTTTTTGGGTATAGTTGTCGGCTCATCGGCTGGAGCAGATGTATTCAGTCTTTTGTTATATACGATTTCATGCTATAGCCAGTCACATTGACGGCAATATCCGGTGACCGATCTCGTTTCACCGTTTTTTTTATGCTAATACGTTTACATCAAGCGTTGCGTACACACTGCAGAAATCAATACACCACCCTGCAGCTGCGGGACTGAAGGAGTCAAAATGCAAGAACTACACAATTCAGATCAGGAAATTTACTCTCTGATCCGTCAGGAAGAACAGCGACAGGCAGATAAAATTCGTCTTATTGCCTCTGAAAATTACGTTTCCACCCCTGTCCTGCAAGCCACAGGCTCAGTCCTGACCAATAAATATTCTGAAGGCTACGCAGGCAAGCGGTACTACGAGGGACAACAATTTATTGACCAGATTGAGACCCTTGCAATTGAACGGGTTAAAGCACTTTTTGGTGCCGAACATGTCAACGTGCAGCCATACTCGGGTTCCCCGGCTAACCTCGCGGTGTATCTTGCTTTTATCAAACCAGGTGACACTATTCTCGGAATGGCGCTTCCCCATGGCGGCCACCTGACCCACGGATCCCACGTCAGTATTTCAGGTAAATACTTCGACGCCCAGTCCTACAGCCTCGACAAAGAGACCGGTCTGCTCAATTACGACACAATCCGCGAAACTGCTCTTGCCTGCAAACCTAAGATACTTATTGCCGGACACTCTGCGTATCCGCGTATTCCCGATTTCAAGAAATTCAGAGAGATCGCCGATGAGGTCGGAGCTATCCTGATGGTAGATATGGCCCATTTTGCCGGACTTGTTGCCGGTGGCGTACATCCATCACCAGTGCCGTATGCCGATGTTGTCACCACCACTACCCATAAATCTCTGCGAGGCCCGCGTGGTGCCATGATTCTCTGCAAAGCGAAACATGCCGCAGCAATCGACAAGGCTGTATTCCCCGGTATTCAGGGCGGCCCGCATGATAACACTACTGCTGCAATCGCCGTGGCCATGAAAGAGGCCTCCACCGATGCGTTCAAAGCCTATGCGGCACAAGTAGTTAAGAATGCCAAAGCGCTTGCTGACACGCTCATTTCCAAGGGGTTTCAGCTTGTTACCGGCGGTACCGACAATCACCTCATGCTGGTTGATCTGACCAACAAAGACATTCCCGGCAAAAAAGCCGCCAAAGCGCTTGATGCTGCCGGATTGGTACTCAACTCCAATGCAGTACCATACGATATCCGTAAACCGTTTGACCCCTCCGGAATCCGCATGGGAGCTTGCGCCGTTACAAGCCGCGGTTTTACTGAGAAAGAAATGATTTTCATCGGTAAAAAGATCGATCAGGTCATAAATGATGCGGAAAACGTAGAATTGCAAATTAAAATTGCTGCAGAAGTCAAAGAACTCTGCTCAAATTTCCCGGCTCCGGGGCTTGAGCATATCAGCTGATACGCAACCACAACACGTACTGAAGTACCAGGGGATGTTTCTTGCTGAGAAACATCCCCTTTTCAATTTTCATCCCCGGAAAAACGAGCCATTTCCGAAAAAACAGCTATAATTGTCATTTTTCTCCGTTATCCTTTCCCCCTAACTCCTGTCTCCTGACCTCCTCATTCATGCGCCCGACAATACACCCCAACATCTACTATCTTTA
>JBFHGS010000159.1:0-11638 GCA_041582995.1 Desulfopila sp.
ACGCTTTGGGCAGCCTGAACAACACCTTCAGCGAACACATCGCAACGGAGGATTCCACCAAAGATGTTAATGAGGATCGCTTTTACCTTCTCGTCTTTCAGAATGATTCTCAGACCGTTTTCGACCATTTCCGCCGTGGCACCGCCACCGACATCCATAAAATTAGCAGGTTCAGCGCCGGCATTCTTGATAATATCCATAGTCGCCATGGCAAGACCAGCACCGTTGACGATGTTACCGACATTACCATCAAGATTGATATAATTGAGATTGAATTTGGACGCCTCAACTTCTAAAGGATCTTCCTCACCAAGATCACGGCATTCGAGAATGTCTTTATGTCGGAACAATGCATTTGAATCAATATCAACCTTGGCATCCAGCGCCAATACTTCATCACGACCGGTGATGATAAGAGGGTTAATTTCGACAAGCGAACAGTCTTTTTCTATAAAAAGCTTAAACAGATTGCGGACAAGTGCAGAAAATCCTTTTCGCACCGGTTCAGGAAGCTTGAGCCCGAAGATTAAATTCCGAAGATGATACCCCTGCACCCCGAGTAACGGATCCACAGATACTTTGATTATTTTCTCAGGCGTTCTTTCGGCAACCTCTTCGATGTCCATACCACCTTCCCGGCAGGACATGATAACGATGCGCGCAGTCTCTCGATCGACCAATAAGCTCAGGTACAGCTCCTCACGAATATCCTGGCCCGCCTCAATGAGGAGTTTTTGCACCAGGCGACCTTCAGGGCCGGTCTGCGGCGTCACAAGCGTCATGCCTAGAATAGCATTAGCATGCTCCAGAGCTTCAGCGGTGGAACCGGCAAGTTTAACTCCACCGCCCTTGCCTCGACCACCGGCATGGATCTGAGCCTTAACCACAACCGGGAAATTACCTAATTCAGCAACGACTTCCTCAACTTCATCTACAGCAAATACAGCTTTCCCCTGTGGCACCGGAACATCATATTGTCTGAAGAGTTCTTTAGCCTGATACTCGTGAATTTTCATAATATCCTAAACGTCACTGGGTATCGGAAGGCGGTTTAACCACTTCAGTTGCCTGATGCGCATCCCCGCCTTCCGGAATTATTGGAAACTGATTATTTACATCCGATATGGCCGGCCTAGTTCGTAGCCTATAGCGAGAGCGGTGTTATTCATCTCAATAAAATCTTTCGGAACCCGATCAGCGATTGTCTTCATAACCGATTCAGGTTTCACCAGATCAGCAATACCGATAAGCGCCCCGAGCACACAAATATTGAAGACGATAGGTTTACCTATCTTCTCCATAACATTCTCGTACATGGGAAGTTCTATCTGCAGAGCATCAACTTTTTTAGTGGTTTCAACAAAACGCGGATCCGTCAAAAGAGTTCCACCAGGTCGTATCTCCGGCCCGAATCCTGTATATGCCTGCTGAGTAAGGCAGACCAGAATATTAGGTTGGGTGACCACTGGAAAATTGATTTCCTGCTCTGAGATAATGACATCACTGCGGGTTGCCCCGCCACGTGCAGCTGCACCATAACTCTGGGACTGAGTGGCATTCATGCCTTCATGAATAACTGCTGCTTCAGCCAGGATGATGGCGGCTGTTATGACCCCCTGACCGCCAGAGCCAGAAAAGACAAGTCGTGTACGTCTCATTTTCCCGCCTCCTTCATTACAGATTCAACGAGTTTAGCATATTCTGTGCAGTATTCAGGCCTTTCCTTCTGCACAAATATTCCTCTGCCGAGAAGTGCAGGATTTTCTTCAAGCGATTTCGAACCAACAGGGGCCGTGATGTTCTTATAATTCTCCATCATCTGAGTAGCATCCCCTTCCTTGTTCTTTCTACCGAAGTGAGTCGGACACTGAGACAGGATCTCAACAACTGAAAACCCTTTATGCTGGATAGCTTTTTTCAGGATTTCTGTTGCCTCTTTTGCATGATAGGTTGTAGTTCTAGCCACAAATGTCGCACCTGCAGCGGTTGCGAGATCTACTACATCGAAATCATTATCGATAGTCCTGTACGGAGCAGTCGTCGCTTTTATGCCGCAACCTGAAAGAGGTGAAAACTGACCACCGGTCATGCCGTAAATACGGTTGTTCATGACAATTGCAGTCATATCGATGTTTCTTCTCGCGGCATGAATGAAGTGGTTTCCACCGATTGCCAGCGCATCACCATCACCCATAGGAACCAACAGAGTAAGGCCCGGCTTGCTCATCTTGACGCCTGTAGCAAATGCCAGCGCCCGACCGTGCAGTGTATGCAGCGAATGGAAATCGACGTAGCCCGATATCCTTGCTGAACAACCGATACCCGAGGTCATGACAATATCGTTTTTATCAATCTGAAGAGCCTCGACAGCTCGCAGCAGTGAATTCAATACAATGCCGTGCCCACAACCCGGACACCACATATGAGGGAAAAATCTTTGTCTGAGATAATCTTGAACAGCCATCGCTAAATTCCCCTCCCCTGGATCACTCGCAGAAGTCTTTTGATGTCAGAAGGTGTAATGAGTTTTCCATCAATGCGGTTTGCAAGAAAAACCTTCTCAGGTTTAGAAACCGCAGCTTTAACCTGGGCAAGTACCTGTCCCATATTCATCTCAACCACAACCACAGCCTTGGCTTTAGCACATTTTTCACGAACAAGTTCTGTCGGGAAAGGCCAAATAGACTGCAATTCAAGAACACCGATCCTCTCGTTTTTCTCACGTCTGTTCTTCGCCATATGGATAGCGGAACGGGCAGAAGATCCATAAGAAACTAAAATATATTCAGCATCCTCAAGGTAGTGCTCCTTGTATCTGGTAATTGCATTGATATTTGTGTCAATCTTATCAACCAGATGTCGGAGCAGTTCGTTCACAACTTTCGGGTTAGCAGAGGGAAAACCCCACATATCGTGATAGAGCCCGGTGACATTGTAACGATGCTCTCCACCGAAGTCAGACATCGGCAGACGCCCATCCTCACGCGGCAGATACGGACGATAATCAACACCCTTCGGAACGGAAGTACGCAATCTCTCCACCAGTTCAATTTCACCATCTTCAGGGATAACGAGTTTTTCACGCATATGCCCGATTGCTTCATCAAGCAAGAGGATAACCGGAGTACGATATGTTTCGGCAATATTGAAAGCATCAACCGTCATGGCAAAAACATCCTGATGGTTCGAAGCAGTGAGCGCCACTATTGAGTGGTCTCCGTGCGTTCCCCAACGTGCCTGATTGATATCACCCTGCCCGACATGGGTCGGATTACCCGTAGAAGGCCCACCACGCATAACGTTGGCGATTACACAGGGAATCTCGGCCATGCAGGCATAACCAATAGCTTCCTGTTTCAAGGAAAATCCGGGTCCGCTTGTTGCGGTCATTACTTTATTACCGGTAAGCGATGCACCGATGATCGCACACATAGAGGCGATCTCATCTTCCATCTGGATAAATTTACCACCGCTCTGCGGCAGGCGCAGTGCGAGATTCTCGGCGATTTCGGTAGATGGCGTAATGGGATATCCTGCATAGAAATCCAACCCAGCGTATAAGGCTCCTTCTACACAGGCTTCATTTCCCTGAACAAATTTAATCTTCTTTTCCATTTTCCCCTTCCTGACTTGTCAGCACCGTAATTGCGAGATCCGGGCATCGTAGTTCACAAAGTTTACAGACAATGCAATCCTCAGGGCGCACAACTGTTGCCTTTTCCTTTTTATCCAGTTCAAGAACCTGTTTCGGACAAAGCTTTACGCAGATTGCGCAGCCTTTACACCAGTCCTGGTTAATCACAATTTCTTTGAGTTTCTGCCTCGCCATAACCTTTTAAACGGAATATACCGTCCCTCTTTTTATGATGCTTTTGAACATGCTCGTTTTCTGAATGAAAGGATATCGACACACAATCAATATCCCTCAACTTCCATTCGGGCAGCATTTCAACCGGAGCTTAAAATCAGCATTCGGAAACCAGGTTTCAGCGTCACACATATTCAACTCACCCGCTCTATTCGTGCCGATGCTATGCCGTTATTTTCCCGGCCGTCGGCGCATTGTATACACTTAATGCACACCGGGACAATTAGCTCTCCATTACGCTCATGTCAACTTTTTTCTGAACCTCTTACCAAGAAACATTATCGATGTGATTTGCCATTCAAAAATACAGATCATTTGTGTGATAAACGCGGCACAACCTTCGCTATTCGTGACATATTTGTAACGACAAAACCATTGTGTACCTTGTTTGCACACAATCAGTGTACTTTTTCATTTTTCATGCTATAAATATCGTAACAAGGAATAAGGCATATGCTCTTTCTTCCACCTGCAGCCAATACGTTACGAGACAATTCCGCTTCTTATTCAATATGTTGCGATACATATCGTCTTCACAGCAACATGACCGATACCGTCTCTCAAACATCTTTTACCAATTCTTTCAAGCCCTTTTGTACTGATATAGGTGAGCAATGAGTACAGTTCGTAGAAACTCAGAAGAAGAAGTATATTTAAAGCTGAAAAATGCTATCCGCAAGCGCTATATCAAGCAGGGAAGCCAGTTGGTTGAAGTTGCACTTGCCCAACAGCTCGGAGTCAGCAGAACACCTGTCCGAAGTGCTATCAAGCGACTTGAAGCCGAAGGGCTGGTCAATTCTATTCCAAATCGAGGTGCATTCGTCATTACACCTACATCGAAGGAAATCGAAGAAACCTATATGGTTCGGATAGAACTGGAACAGATGGCAGCCAGGTTAACTGCCGCGACCATTACTCCAAAACAGGTAAGAGCCCTAAACCAGCTGATAGAAAAAGAAAAAACTATTTTCGATCGCACCAATCTGGATAATTACGATATTGTCAATGCCAGTATCCACCTGATGATTGCCGAATTTTCCGGAAATATAGTTCTATATCATTACGTCAAAGAGCTTCTTGACCGTACCCGCATCTATCTCATTCTGTTCGATCCGTTTATAAAACTTGAGTTCAGTCCGACAATAGATGCTCATCAGGCGATAGTGGATGCACTAGCTGAACACTCTGCAACAAAAGCAGCCGAGGCCGTAAAAATACATCTTCGAAGCTCTGTCGATGGCCTCGAAAAAGTAGAGGTAATGCCGGACGACTATCTTTCCATCTGAGAAAGGTAGTAGCACATATGCAGCCCGCGCGTTCCTCTCGAACAACAAAGAACAATCGTAACAACTATTTAACAGAAATCAGACATCCACCCGACTTTCAAAATATTTGTTGCAACCGGAAACTCTTCGCGTCAACTCATAACTTCGTTGATATCCACTCCTTTACTCTTAAAAAGATTTTGCCCATAATGGTTCGTTAGCTCATAAGCAGTAAAGTTCATATTTTTGGCAATGTTTTATAAAGATGTAGATATCGTAAACAGTGTCAGGCCATTTCATTGCGACGCAAAGCACAAACAACCTGAGACGGCCGCCTTAAGTGACCTAGTGAAAAACGAAGTTATAGTGCTAAATGCCATACAATATGAAGCAGATAAAGCTTTACACCTAAATCTGTGAACACATAGCCACTACCAGATATTTTATCCCACAATCAACACGTTGGGATATTTATATTTATATTACTTTACCATGAGACTTTTGGTATATAATGTGTGGGGATTGGAGGTTAGTTGCAGTTTGAGTTTATTCTTCAAACTTTTCCTGCTGCTTTCCCTAACGCGCCATGATGTATACATGGATGATTTTTCCCGCAACATACAACATGACAGCCTCTCCGGGTGAATGCAGTACGGTCATTCCTGCCTGCTGCTATTACATGTGCTGTCATGCACTGGCCAAAAACCAGGTAATTTTTACTCAGGTAACATAAGAAGGTTTACTCATGTCACTCACCACTGATTCCGTTATCATTCCAGATGTCCATGTGCCCGACAATCCAATCTGGCCGACACTTACACCTGATGCCGAAAGAGCCCTTAAAGATCGCATAAAAACATTGTTGAAAGAACAGAATGCGGTGCTTGTCGCTCATTACTACACTGCAGGCGCTATTCAGGATCTTGCTGAGGAAACCGGTGGCTGTGTTGCCGATTCTCTTGAAATGGCACGTTTCGGAACAGAACATCCGGCAGAGACTCTGGTTGTTGCCGGTGTCCGTTTTATGGGCGAGACTTCGAAAATATTGAACAATGAGAAACGTGTGATAATGCCGGATTTAAACGCCACATGTTCCCTTGATGAAGGGTGTCCTTCAGATCTCTTCTCCGCCTTCTGCGATCAATATCCTGATCATACTGTCGTTGTCTATGCAAACACCAGTGCAGAGGTTAAGGCACGTTCTGACTGGGTTGTAACTTCCGGAATCGCCTTACCGATAATACGTCATCTTGCTGAGAAAGGTGAAAAGATACTCTGGGGGCCAGACAAACATCTGGGACGTTATGTTCAGCAACTAACCGGTGCCGAAATGATATTCTGGCCTGGATCTTGTGTTGTACATGAAGAGTTCCGCTCAGTCGCACTTGAGAGGATGTGTAGACTTCATCCCGATGCTGCTGTTCTCGTTCATCCTGAATCACCGGAACAGGTAGTAGCTCTCGCTGATGTCGTCGGCTCCACTACCGTGTTGATCAAAGCTGTGAAGACCATGCCAAACAAGGAGTTCATTGTTGCCACTGATGCAGGTATATTCAACAAAATGCGCCAGGTTGCCCCTGACAAAGTTTTACTAGAGGCACCGACAATGGGGGAAGGAGCAACGTGTCAGAGTTGTGCACGATGCCCCTGGATGGGAATGAATTCTTTGCAAAACCTTGCTGAAGTGCTCGAGAACGGCACACATGAAATTCACGTTTCAGCAGAACTCGCCAAACGAGCCCAGCTACCGATAAAACGGATGCTGGATTTCGCTAGAGAAATGCGGAAATAAAATACTTAACACTTAGGCAGATATGATCGTAACATCATATCTGCCTAAGTGGTTATTCTTTGTACAATGCAGATACCCGCTCCAGAACCTCTTCAGCAACCCTCGCTATAGGCCGTTCGGCCACATAAACCTCAACATCCGCACATGTGCGATACAGTGGCAATCGTTGCTCGAAAAGTTTTCTTGCGGCCTTCATATCCTGAAGAAGCGGCCTCTTCCTGATCTTCTTTTCAGCATTCGGGTCTGCCTTGATAGATGACACTATCGCTTCAAAGTCAGAATGAAGATAAACGACAACCCCAATCCGATTCAGGTTCGGCACATTAACAAACCCTCCACCGGTAGAAATAACCGAGTTGCACACATTACCTTCAAGCCAAACAGCTGTCTGTCGCTCCAGCTCCCGGAATCGGGCTTCACCATCTTCTTTGAAAATTTTTCGGATTTTTTTATTCGCATAACTCTCAATAAGATCATCACAATCAAGTGCATAGTTAGAACTTCTGGCAGCAATTTCCCGAGCAGTACGACCCTTGCCGACACCCATAAAACCCACAAGAACTATATTACCTTTAAGACAGATGCTCTTCTCACAGCTCATGTACAATCCTCTTCGATGTTTTTTTGTTTGCCTTCTGAAACTGAGCCTTTTTGTTCAAGGTCGAGACCTATGAGGTGTCAATGTAACAACCACTTCTGATACTTCTCAACTTGCTCTGGCCAGCTATACCTCTCGGTAAAATTCAGACATTCCTGACTCGACAGTCGAAAATCAGCAATAAGCAATCGGTCAAGATATTCAGCAAGCCTCCCCTCCGGATACAGATATTCTTCAGGAAAGAGTTCAGGATAAGAAAGCCGTGCTGGCAAGAGTGGTCGACATCCGGCCCTTACGGCTTCAAGTACTGAAATGCCAAAAAACTCATGGAATGCTGTGGAAATTACAATATCGCCTTTCTTGAGTAAGGCCCCATACTCTTCAACCGATTCAGCGAAACCATAATGCATGATACGCTCAGGCATTGAAGTCTTTGCTGCGAAAAAACAATCTGGTTCAGCACTAAACGATTGCCCGAGCAATATCAGCTTGAAAGGCCGCCCTTTATCCTTTACTTCTTGAAGTGCCATGAAAAAATCGTCAGGATTCTTGTCATGTTCCCATCGATGGTTCCAGACGATTACCGGAATATTCCCCGGTTTACTGACGGGTACTGTATCTATATGAGAATAGTCTATACCCGGATGCAGAACGACACTCTTCTTAGCTATACTGGAATATGATGCGTCAATAGACATGTCCGCAGCTTTATTTACATAGAAATGGCAACCTTGCAAAAAGGAGTTCATGTTATACACAGAATTAAATGCAAGACGATCCGAAGCCAGAGCACTATTAAAATTTATAGCCATGAACTGATGTGATGCGGGGTCTGAAATCCTGCCGGGATAAGCAAACTGATTTTCATGGAAATAGGTGCAGAAATATGCAGCCGGATTCCATCCGGTTATGGTCTGCAGAAGCGCACGCAGAACTGCGACATCAACAAAAGTTGAACATAATACGGCGTCAAACCAGCGCTCGGCAAAGTCCATCGCCCGTACCTGCTCTGCAAACCAGGGAGCAGATATCTGCATACGCATCTTCCACCTCCGGGCTGGCAGTGTAAGCAAAGTATAATCAGCAACCACATTGCTCATTACACCTTGCAAGAAGTGTTGATGCGAACCACCAAAATACGGCTCAATGACTAATATTCGACTTCTTTTTTTCATCAGCTGCTATGAGTTCTTTCTGAAGTATTGATGAGAAGGGCACTATCTCCCTGAAAGTAAAACCGCATCCCAAAGGCACTTCACCACCAGTAAAATACAGCGTTACATTGGGAAAATCGCTACAGATTGAAAGTCGGTTTTCATGATCTTTACAGATGCCTTCCGGAAGGAACCATGAACAACTGAATAAGAGAAACCCCTGAGAGTCACAGCCAACAATCGTAAACCTCTCATATTCTGGGTATTTTTTTACAACTTTTGCAAAATCCTGTTCTTTACGCAACCACCTTCCCGCTGCTTCAAGGCTGATCCTACTGCAACACTTACCACACAACCGACAACTCCCGTCTACCACAACCTTTTTGCCCTGTATTTTCATACGAAAATACCTGAACCAGCCAAGAAGTGAATATTTCTTAAATTTAGCTAATGTTTCACATAAGGTTTCTTTATTCATCCTGCTTTTCCATTGAACCGGTCAAATATCCAAGGTAAGGTTATAGAACGCATTATGCAGTAGAGACACGTAAATGAAAACCGCATTGGAGACACATGCATGTGGAAGTCTAAAGATGTTTATTATGTTTCAGGAAACACCGGCATTCTCGCCAAAGACGTTGGTAAATCATTGCTCTGCCAGTTTCCTGAAGTAAGTTTTAATGAAGAACTTATTCCGTTTATCCGTACAGAATCGCAAGCGCGAAAAGCACTCGAGCGTATCCTCCAGCAGTCTGCCGGACGATATCCTATAATTTTCTCTACGCTTTTCAGCAAGAATCTCAACAAGATTTTTGATATTCCCGAGGTTGAGTTTTTGAATATCTGTGATCACTTTCTTGTTCGACTCGAAGAAATTCTTGAAGCGAAACCGATACGTGAACCAGGTACTGCCAGGGCTCTTGATGACTCGGCTATGACCCGACGAGTCAACGCTATTCATTATTCCATTGCCCATGATGATGGTACAGGCACCAAGGATTACGACGAAGCAGATCTTATTATTGTCGGGGTTTCCCGTTCCGGTAAAACTCCGGTTTCTGTCTTTCTCGCTACCCAAATGGGTATTAAAACAGCAAATTACCCTCTGGTCGATGAAAATCTTCAGACCTGTCGTCTACCACCCGAAATTATCAGAAACAAACAACGGGTTGTCGGCCTTTCGACTACCCCGGAAATGCTCAACTCATTTCGGGAAAAACGCTATCAAGGCAGTACTTATGCGAAAATAACGACTTGCTCTACTGAACTCAAGCAGTCAGACCAGATCTTTCTAAAATACCAGATTCCTGTTGTGTTCTCTGATGGTCGTTCAATTGAAGAAACTGCCACCCAGGTCGCTCAGGAACTCCAGCTGAAACAGGCTCCGGAGTTTTAATAATGGTACGTACCAGTCTTAGAAAAATGTTTGACAGACTCCCCTGGTCGATCCTGGTTATTCTGTCTCTTTTTCTAGGACTGGCGCCATTTCAGCCACAACCGCATCTTGTAGAAAAAATCTCGATGCTCATGAATGGAACATTGCATTCTCTCATCGATGTTTTCGACCTTCTGTTTCACACTACCCCGCTAATACTGCTTTTAATTAAACTGACACTTACATTTAGAACCCCACCATGACACTTAATGCCACCCCCTGCTTTTGTTGCAGCGACATCCCGTTCAACGAATGCTGTGAACCCATTCTTCAGGATCATGCTAAAGCAGTAACTCCTGAAATGCTCATGCGTTCACGCTACACCGCGTATGTTCTTGAAAAGGAAGCGTACCTGCTGGCAACCTGGGACCCTTCAACCCGGCCGGCAGCACTTTCACTTCTGGAGAACAGAGTAAAATGGCTCAAGCTGACTATCCTCTCCAGCAACGGGCAGACAAGCCTTAGCGATACCGGTGAGGTTGAGTTTTCTGCAGAATTTATTCAGGATGACCAGCTCTGCACGTTACACGAGACGAGTACTTTCAAGAGAAGTACCGGATTATGGTATTATGTTGACGGGGTCGCTGATATTTCGCGTAAAAAGTTAGGCAGAAACGGCTACTGCCCGTGTGGGTCGGGGAAAAAATTCAAACGCTGCTGCCTGTTACATTAAACTGCATTGCTAGTTCATATAGCTAATGCAGATGACAAAACACCGACAGCAACGCCTGGC
The DNA here is from genome assembly GCA_041582995.1 of Desulfopila sp. GTDB lineage: Bacteria > Desulfobacterota > Desulfobulbia > Desulfobulbales > Desulfocapsaceae > Desulfopila. Next base: position 10,846 of record JBFHGS010000159.1, read on the forward strand.
CGGACATAGATACTATTTATCTGCTGTCATTTTCTCTGTGAGTGCCCAGGAGATTCTATCGAGAATAAGATCTGCAGTATGATCCTTTGAAGTAAATGGAAGCGCCTCCGCCCCCTCAACCGTCAACAGCAGAACCTGATTATTATCAACCTCAAAACCAGTTGAATCTGAGTTAATGTTATTAACAGCAATCATGTCGAGATTTTTTGCTTCAAGCTTTTTACGCCCTTCCAATTCAAGCTGAGAACTCTCTGCTGCAAAACCAACAAGAATTTGCCCTTCCCTCTTACGTTTACCGAGTTCTTTTAAAATATCAGGGTTTCTTTCAAGCTCAAGTTGTTCGCCGATATATTCTTTCTTCACCTTCTCAGAGAAATAACTGCGAGGTTTGTAATCGGCTACGGCTGCAGATTTGATAATAACCGAGGCCGCTTCTCTATACTGCATCACAGTATCGTACATTTCCTGCGCTGTCTGCACATTTACTCTCTTGACACCTGCAGGTGTAGGCAAACCGGTAGGTCCTGCCACAAGAATTACTTCGGCACCACGTCTGTAGGCAGCTCTCGCCAGAGCAAAACCCATCTTCCCGGACGATCTATTACTCAAAAAACGAGCAGGATCTATTGGCTCGCGCGTTGGCCCTGCGGTTACAAGTACAGTTCTGCCCTGTAAATCTCCAGCAGTTAGTGCCCTCTGAAAAATGTCATCAACCTGCTCCCACTCGGGTAAACGGCCTGGACCTTCCTCCTTGCAGGCCATCATACCTTCATCAGGATTTATAACGTGATAC
>JBFHGS010000160.1:0-11562 GCA_041582995.1 Desulfopila sp.
ATGTCGTAATATTTCTTAGCAATTTCGGCACACAGCAAGGCACGAATGAAGGAGCATAGCAACGCTATGTAACTGAATGAGAAACGAAGTCAGTGTGACAAAAGGGCTGGAAATATGCGATAGATTAAGCTTTACAGAGCAATAGTACCTGTGTACAAAAAAAGCGATGCAACCGTAATGAATGGGGTTGCATCGCCTATAAACAAACAGTCCACACTTTTCCTCTAAAAATCACAACTCAAGGTTCACTTCTTCAGGAGTTTTTCCACGGTCTCCTGTGGTACCGGTCCGGCGTTATCCAGAACCAGCAGTGGCGCAGCGATGCGTATTGTATGCTCCGGAGTCTTCGGCGGCAGAAAGGGATCCTGCCTCGCAGCCAGACTGTCAGCGTTATAGACACCATCTGCGGAAGGCAAAAGTAAAAGATCACCGACTTTGACTTTTACCTGATCCTTATCCTGATCCCTACCGGTCTCCTCTGCAGCAACCGCGTCAATCTGCTCTTCCGGCTCGATTTTCTCCACCAGTTCAGCTGCAGATATCTTCTCTTCTTTCTCCTGCTCTGCCGAAACGTGCGACAATACCTCACGTGTAGATGTTTCCGCTGAAATATCCTCAGCAATTGCAGGGTTAATTGCTTCACTCATTCCTTCATTTTCATCACCGGAAGAAAAAAGAAGAAACATTGGCATTACAAGGCACAGCAACGCAGCCCCTCCGACCATCGCTTTCTTCATGGTGAATTTTCCGATGTTCTTTCGTTGTGGCAGTATCTCTTTACCGACTCGCTTAACAGTAGAAACATCAACAGTCTCTGCATTTACTGCAAAAGCCGCAAGCAATGCCCTGTCAGCCAGCAGGTTTATGGATCTGGGTAGCCCCCGGGAAAGTTTTGCTATCTGCCTGACCGCCTTATCTGAAAACAGCGTGGTACTATCGTTACCCGCAGCTCGCAATCTATGATATATGTAATTGCGCACCTCGTTCTCCTTCAGCGGAGCCAACTCATATCTAGCACTGATTGACTGGCTCACCTCTTTCAGATCCGGTTGTTTCAGGACTTCAAGAAGTTCAGGCCGCCCCACAAGTATGATTCGCAGTGAGCTACCCGCTCCCGTCTCAAGAGCGGTGAGGAGATGGAGTTGCTTCAGAACATTTGCATCCAGGTTTTGGGCTTCATCGATAAGTATGACTGTTTTCTGTCCCTGGTCCTGCTTATCAAGCAGATAGACATGGATCTGCTCGATAAAGGCCCGTATTGAACCGCGCCCCTGCCCGGAATACAACCCCAGTTCTCTGCAAACACTTTCCAGCAACTCATAGGAGGTAATTTTCGGATTCGGGATAATGGCAAAAGCGGCTTCACCTATAGCCTGGCGCCGCAACCCATGACTCAGAATCGTTTTCCCTGTCCCGCTATCTCCCGTAAGTATCATCATATTCTCATCACCGCTGATACCATAAGCAAGGCGCGAAAGTGCCTCATTATGCCCCTCGCTTAAGTACAGAAAACGGGGATCCGGTAATATGGCAAAAGGGAGTTGAGTGAAATTATAATATCGGGTGTACATGTCGATACAATGTATGCAACGTTAATAAAAAACCACATGATGTTTCGATAAAGACAGACAAATTGTAGTAACTGAAACAGTTACGAGCAACAGAGTAATTGGAAATGACTATTTTTTCCATCTCTCTTTCAGCCTTGCCAAAATGGAAAGAGGCATCGACAAACCAACCTTCACTGAAAGCAGTTATACCTTCGACCGGGGCTGAAAAATTTTTAAGGATTCACCACACTATTACGTTAGAGATATTTGATTAAGTACTGGCATGTTACACAATATACACATACCGTCAGACAAAAAAGGCGTGCGCACACTCGACTGAGTGCGGCACGCCTTCGGCGCTCCCGGGGAGCTGTACCCTGCAGAAAAAAATTACTTTTTCATGCACCAGTCATAAGCATTCTGAAACATTTTCATCCAGGGAGATACCTGCAGACCGTTCAATTCAGTTGGCAGGTAATGCGCCTGCCATGGCAGGAAAGCCCGCTCCGGATGCGGCATCAATGCCAGGTGACGACCGTCTGCTGAACAGAGTCCTGCAAGTCCTTCCGGCGAACCGTTAGGATTAAACGGATATTTCTCGGTGGCCTGTCCCTCATCGTCAACATAGAACATCGGCATCAATCCACCTGCCTTTGCCTTCTCCCTGATTGATTCATCAGGAAAATGCAGCAATCCCTCACCATGATCAACATGGATACCAAAAACAGTTCCTTCCATACCCTGCAGCATCATGGCATGGCTCTTCTCGACCCGTACAGTAGTCCAGCGCGATTCAAACCTGCCTGAACGGTTGTGAATAAAGCGTGGCTGTCTCTCTGCCGGAAGATTCAGCTCAGGTACCCAGCCTAGCAGGCCGAACAGCTGACAGCCGTTACAGATGCCAAGGGTGAAGGTATCCTCACGATTGTAGAAATCCTGGAACATCTTCTGCAAACGCTCATTAAAGCGAATGGTCGCCGCCCAGCCTTTGGCAGACCCCGGAACATCGGCGTAGGAGAAACCGCCTACAGCCGCCAGACCGCGAAACCCGTCAAGGGTTACGGTTCCTGCCAGCAGATCGTTCATGCAGATGTCCCATGGCTCAAAACCAGCGGCATAAAAGGCACTGGTCATCTCACGATCTGAGTTCGAACCCTCATCACGCAGGATGGCCACTCTCGGCTTATCCGAAAGTGTCAGGCGATCTGCGGGCGTCGGTTGCGGCGTAAACGGCAAAATGTACTCAGGGCCTTTTCGGTCGTAGATATTTGACTTTTCTTCATCCGCACACGCCGGATTACTCTGCAGCCGCTCAAGCTGGTAACTGGTCTCTTCCCACCAGCCCCGCAATACGACCATCTGTTCGGAGAGAACCTTTTCACCATTACAGGTAATCTGAATATTCTTTTCAGCTGTAGTTCTGCCGATCACAGAGCTGGCGACATCTGCGCTGCCGAGCAACTGCTTCACTTCTGCAAGCTTGTCCTCTGAGCATTCAACCACCATTCCAAGTTCTTCGGAAAAGAGTGCATCAATCGCTGCGGCATCGCTTTCAATAGCAATATCAAGACCACAGTTACCGGCAAATGCCATCTCCAGCACGGTGGTGATAAGTCCGCCATCACTGCGGTCATGGCCGGCTGTGATAAGCCCCTGAGCAATCATCTCCTGAATTGCCATAAATGCCCGTTTGAGTTTAGCTGGATCCTCTACATCCGGACTGGTATCACCGAGCTGACGATACACCTGAGCCAGGGCACTGCCGCCGAGACGGTTACGGCCATCTGCAGGATCAATAAAGAGCAGAACGGAAGCACCGGCCTGTTTGATATCCGGAGTGATCTTTTTGGTAATATCAGGCATACCCGCATAAACAGAAATAACCAGTTCGCGCGGGGACTTCACAGTTTCCTTTCCAACCATAGTCGCCATAGAAAGGCTGTCTTTACCGCCATCTACGGCAATGCCGACAGTTATCATGGCATCGCGCATCGCTCTGGCGGCATCATACAAGGCCGCCCCTTCACCCGGCAGCTTCGGAGCCCACATCCAGTTCGCAGAGCATTTGACCTGCTCAAGATCCTCGATTTTCGCCCACACAAGATTGGTGACAACCTCACCGACTGCAATTCTGGCGCCGGCAGCAGGATCAACCAGCATCTTGATAGACTGCTCACCGATTGCCGTGGCAATACCGGTACGCCCAAAGTGACTCTGAGCCACAACTGCCACATCGGCGACAGTCAGCTGCAGAGGACCACAGCATTGCTGCTGGGCAATAAGGCCTGTAACCGCACGGTCAACCTTATTGGTCAAAAAGCGCTTGGAACCGACAGAAACAAGACGCAGTACATTATGCAGCGCGTCTTTTACCGTCACATCGGCAGGCAGTTCAAAAGGTCTTGAGGCAATCGTTGTCCGGTTATCAGTAAAGGTCTTCTGGGGAATCTTGCCAAGTAACGCGTCCAGATCGATATTCACCGGAGTGGTATCGTCGTTGGCATCATGCACTACAAATTTGAGATCACCTGTAACTTCACCAAGAACCTCACAACCGACCTTTTCACGGGCACAAATCGCTTTGAAGCGCTCGATATTCTCAGGCCGAATCAACATACCGCAACGTTCCTGATACTCGGCAACATAGATCTCAAGCACAGACATGGTAGGATCGCCAACCCGGATATTGCGAATCTCAACGCGACCGCCGGAATTCTCCACCAGCTCTTTCATAACATTTGCCGGTCCGCCTGCCCCCTGATCATGCATCACATCAATGAGGGTTTTGTCGCCCATTTCATTGCAGGCACGGATGACACGGTTCATCTTCTGCTCCATCTCCGCATCACCACGCTGGACCGCATCAAAATCGAGATCCGAGGCATTTTCACCCTGCATCATACTGGAAGCCGCGCCACCACCGAAACCAACCCGGTAGGCAGGACCACCGATCTGCACGATCAGCATACCCTTCTCTTCTTTAGCTTTCTCAGAGTGACGATCATCGATCTGCCCGATACCTGCCGTGAACATGATCGGCTTCAAAAAGCCCCAGCGCTCACCGTTATCAAGACGCATATCAAATGAACGGGTGAACCCCTGAATCACGGGCTCACCAAACTTATTACCGTAATCCGAGGCACCATTGCTCGCCTCAATTTCAATCTCAAGCGGCTTTGCCAGATTGTTGGGAACCGGGTAGTCACTCTCCCAGGATAGCGGGTAACCCGGAATATTCAGGTTGCCGACACAGTAACCGGCTGTTCCAGCCACAACATATGCACCCTGACCAGTACCCAGCACGTCGCGGATACGCCCGCCTGTTCCTGTCTCTGCACCTGGGAACGGTGCAACACCTGTGGGAAAGTTATGCGTTTCAGCAGTAAGCAGAAGGTTATAGCCAACCTGTACAGAATGGAACGGCCCCGGCTTTCCGGCTTCCACCGGATGCAGCGTGTTTATATCATAACCCTTAATGACACTGGAATTATCTTTGTAGGCGATAAGTGAACCTTTGGGGTTGGCCTCGAGGGTATCGACCACAAGCTCAAACAGGGTCTTTTCCATCTCCTCGCCATCAATGACCTGCTTACCCTTGAAATAGCCATGACGGGAATGCTCGGAGTTGGCGTTGTTGAGATCCATAATCTCGACGATTGTGGGATTTCGCTTCAGTTTGTTGACGAAGTAATCGTAGTAGAGGTTTCTATCCCATTCATCCATGGAGATGCCGGGAATATTCAGTAAACCTTCCGGCCCCTGACTCATCAGATCGACATCGTAAACCGGCTCAGGCTGTACGCCTGTTTCGAAAGTGGTGAGCGGTGCCGGGTAATGGCATTCAGTCATCCGGTCGTGATTGGCATCAATAAAGGCCTGTAGCTCAACGTTTTCGGGCACCACATATCGGCGTGAACGCTCAACCCGGGTAATCATGTCAAGCCCGGTTGCCTGGCAGATGGAAACCATATTCGATGACCATGCTGTGGCAAAATTCATACGCGGCCCAACTTCTACAACACGCTCTCCGCTCAGCACAGGTTGAGTCGAAACTGTTTCAGCCAGAAAGCCGTCTGCCAGAATCAATTGTAATCGTGTACGTTCCTGCTCGGTCAATTCGCGCGTAGATTCAACATTGTAACAATACGCCCTGCTATCATCCAACTTTCGATAGAGTTGTGTGATTTTCACACTCATAATCGCATCCTTTTAGTATCTCGAGATTTCCCTGCAGCAACTCAATGTATACGTGGTTATAATGACTGCGGGAGAGGGGTTCAGTGACTTCGGATAATCAATCTTCGATGGTGGTCTTTGCTTTCTGACTAGAGCAGAACTGCATAGAGTAGCATTAATCGCTAAATAAATCTCCGGAAAAGTGGCCTGATAACACGATTCCACGACCGTAAAGATGCTACTATGATATACCCTGCTCTTAAGAAAGGCCACCCGGATTTATCAAATTCTGTATTTCTGCATTTCAATCGATATCGACCTGAAAACCATCCAGACTTTTTTCGACATTAGCGTGTCAGCTTCGACAAAATTGTCGAAGCTGACACGCTATTCTATAGCCTTCCGATGATTTTACTGCAGCGTAGCAATAGTATTTTATCTATAATTACAGACACTCAATACAACATGTACGACATTGCATGAGTCTGGCATACTGATTGTAAGATATGATTTTGCCGTTCTATCCGTGTTTCGCTTTTTATTCATATTTCAGGAGATCCACATGACGAAAACAGTATTTGTACTACTCATCAGTTCCCTCTTGTTCTGCGTCCCGGCCTTTGGCAAGACCTATGGCAAAGGAGTGCATGTCACAGAAACAACTCCTGTTTCAGCAATCCTTGCCAACCCTGACAGTTATCTTGGAAAGACAGTCAAAATCGAAGGACTGATAATCGAAGTATGCTCCAAACGTGGTTGCTGGATATATGTCGCCGGTGATCAGCCGCAGGAAAAAATTCAGGTAAAAGTTACTGACGGTGAGATTGTTTTCCCGATGAGCGCCACCGGGCGGGTTGGCACCATCGAAGGTATTGTCGATGAAGTAACGATGTCGAAAGATGAGATGGTAAGATACCAGCGTCATCTCGCAGAAGAAAAAGGCAAACCATTTGATCCCGCATCCGTTGAAGAGGGAAAACGCTTCATACGACTTATCGGCCTCGGTGCTGAAATTAACGAATAGCCCGGAGAAAAGCTATGAAGTGGCGTCGCTGGAACAATATACTCCATCGCGATCTGGGCTATCTCTGCTTTGGTCTCACCATCATCTATGCCATCTCGGGTATAGCGGTAAACCATATTGCAGACTGGAACCCGAACTACAGAATCGAACGCATTCAGTCGACCATAGACCCTGGCCCTCTTGCCGGCCTGAACGGCGACGATCTTGTGGCTTCGATCCTGACCCTGATTGGCGAATCAGCCGAAATAAAGGGTAGTTACAGACAAGATCCGGAACATCTGCAGATCTTTGTGGTGAACAACAATATCACAGTGAACCTGAAAAACGGAACAGTGTATCAGGAAAAAAGCCGAACCAGGAAAGGTTTATACGAAATGAACTTCCTGCATATCAATCACGCTAAAAAGCTCTGGACCTATGTAGCGGATCTCTACGCCATAGCCCTTGGCCTGCTGGCCATCACCGGCCTTTTTGTATTACGCGGCAAAAATGGCATCACCGGACGCGGAGCCTGGCTTACCGGTATAGGTTTTCTGATCCCGATCTTTTTTCTCTGGCTGTACCTCTGAGAGAGTCTCTCTCCTCCCCCGATTGGTCGAAACAGATCAATCGGGGATTTTTTTTGCAGTTTCCTGCTCATTCCTGAACAAATTCGCTAATCAATAACTCACTTGACAGCTCGACCGCTTTCCTTCTACCATTTCATTAAGCAGCGTAATGATACGTGGAAATGCAGACAACCAACTGCCAAAATTCCTGTCGAAACCAGATGCCGGAAGCCTGTGCTGCTATTGAGGAGCAACGCAATTTCTACCGTCGCGTTCAGGATGAGGTAGCAACGTTTATTAAGACTTTTCCCTTGTCACAGCCGGGCTATACGGAGGAAGCAAAATGATCAGTCAATCGAGCAATTCAGAAAGAAAGATGTCCTCAATATTTGAACGCTATCTTACTCTCTGGGTTGGCGCCTGTATTATCGGCGGTATCGGCCTTGGTAAGATAGCACCGGATTTCGCCAGGACCATGGATGGCATGGCTATCAACGTCAACGGCGCCCCCGTAGTCTCAATCCCCATTGCCATATGTCTTTTTTTTATGATGTACCCGATCATGGTGAAGATCGACTTCACCTCTGTCATAAAGGCCGGGAAAAGTGCTAAACCTGTTCTTTTGACCCTGTTTCTTAACTGGGCAGTCAAGCCATTTACCATGTATGCTATTTGTGTCTTCTTCCTGGGGTTTCTGCTTAAGGGAGTTATCGGCGAAACCGCAGTTGATCTGGTTAAAATCCCTTTCGGTCTCGATCTGACGGTAGGAGCACGTCACGGCGCTGGCACAGTCGTCATGCACGAAGGGCTCAAGATGCTGCAAATTCCGTTGTGGAGAAGTTATCTTGCCGGCTGTATCCTGCTTGGAATAGCTCCATGCACTGCAATGGTGCTGGTCTGGGGATATTTATCCCGTGGGAACGACGGATTGACACTTGTTATGGTGGCTATAAATTCACTTGTTATGCTGTTGCTTTATGGTGTACTTGGCGGTTATCTGCTTGGCGTCGGCAGGCTTCCGGTGCCCTGGCAGGCCCTGCTGCTCTCCATCTCCACCTATGTGGCATTGCCGCTGGTTGCCGGTTACTTTTCACGTAAATGGCTGATCAAAGCCAACGGTATAGAGTGGTTTACCACCAGATTTCTACATATACTTACCCCGATTACCATCGTCGCTCTGCTGACAACACTTGTACTACTGTTCAGCTTCAAGGGTGAAGTGATTCTGCAGAACCCGCTGACCATCCTGTGGATAGCCATACCACTCTTTATTCAGACTGTGCTGATCTTTGCGCTTGGTTACGGACTGGCGAAGGTATTGAAACTATCGTATGAGGATGCCGCACCAGCAGCTATGATCGGAGCCTCAAACCATTTTGAAGTTGCCATAGCTACAGCGGTTATGCTTTTCGGACTCTCTTCCGGGGCGGCCCTGGCGACAGTGGTCGGAGTATTAATTGAGGTGCCGGTAATGCTGATGCTGGTGAAAATCTGTTTACATACCCGACACATCTTCGAGAAATAATCATTCCCCGGCTTCTCACTACATGCAGTAAAAACAGCAGAAACACGGCAATGGCATATGATACTCAACTCCTGCTGAGTATCATGTGCTCGACATGCGGGCCGACTTTTTTCCAGTCAACGCATGGACGGGCAAAGCCTTTCGGAAAAATGAGCGGGCACCCAAAAGCGGCGTCATCAATATAGAGTTCCCCATAGGCCTTGGGGCTTGAAGTCCATACATCCTGATCAGGGTTTCGATTTATACCGAAGAGTTCTATTCCTTCCGAGCGCAGATAACGTACAGCATCACTCAACAATTCCCGCCCGGGCTCATCTGAGCGCATAGTAAAGAGTATGAGCCGTGCTCCATACCGATGTAGTCTTTTCAACCATTTAATTGCTTCGGGAACTGGCTCACCAATATCCGGGTAACGATGGTCAACTACCGTCCCATCAAAGTCAACACAAATATACATTCACATCCTCCGAAATCTTGAACAAAAAGAAAAACCTCCTGTACTTTAACTCTTCACAGCTCTCTTAGCAACCGCTCCCCATCCCACGTACAGATCAGCGGATCAGGAAAAAAACAGGCACATACAAAATTACTGTTTTTTCGAATATGTATAAGGTATTTTATAGGCTCCATGACACCAGTAGGTATCTATCAACTAATCACAGGGTACATGCCGACAGGAGCAACTCGACAAATGGAATACAAACGCATGCAATTCAACCGGATGGAACTGGCAGGTTCTCTCGGTGACCTCGGAACACTGCTCCCCATGACTATCGGCATGATCATGATTAACGGCATGTCGGCAGTGGGTACCTTTTATCTCATCGGCCTGTTCTATATTCTGGCCGGCAGCTATTTTAGGATTCCAATTGCAGTCCAGCCGATGAAAGTCGTCGGTGCTTATGCCATTGCAACCGCAATGACCGCTCAACAGGTTGCAGCGTCCTCCCTGCTCATCAGTTTCTTTCTGACTATTATAGCACTCACCGGTGCAGCCGATACAATAGGCAGGGCAATCCCTAAATCTGTTGTGCGCGGCGTCCAGCTCTCAACCGGCATACTGCTTATGCGCCAGGGAATACAACTTATTCTGGGCACGTCAACCTTTCAGCTACAGAGCGGTACAGCCGAACCATACTTTTCTATCCAGCAGTTCGGGCCGATTCCTCTTGGCCTGACAATAGGCCTTGCAGGGCTCATCCTTACATTCAGATTGCTGCATTCTAAACGATACCCTGCATCTCTTGTGGTTTTAGGTCTCGGCCTTGCCGCGGGTCTTCTTTTCGGCAACCATAAGGATCTCCTGCAAATTTCACCAGGCCTCTACTTTCCAGCTTTTCTCCCTTTTGGTATTCCCGGGATAGATGTCTTTACTGTGGTTCTGTTCTCGCTGGTTCTACCGCAACTGCCGATGACCATGGGCAATGCAGTTATCGCGACTACAGATCTCTCCAGAGACTATTTCAAAGACTCCGCCAGCAGGGTCACCTACACCTCAACAACCCTCAGCATGGCTCTGGCTGCTGCAGCCGGTTTTCTCTTTGGTACCATTCCTCTGTGCCACGGTGCAGGCGGGCTCGCCGCGCATTATCAATTCGGCTCAAGAACACACGGATCTAATATCATTATTGGTTCGTTTTTTCTCGTGCTGGCCATCTTCTTCGGGCCGCACACAATCTCTTTACTGCACTTACTGCCACTGGCCATTCTCGGAGTTCTGCTGGCCTTTGCCGGGGTTCAGCTCGCTCTCGCAATTCTGGACATGATGAATCGAAAGGATATGTTTGTGGTGCTCGCCATGCTCACCATAACTCTGACCAGCAACCTCGCCTGGGCATTCCTGGCCGGAATTCTGCTTGCCTATGTCCTGCGCTCACAAAAATTCTCAATATGAAGAGCTACTTCATCCCGATCGATTCTGTCCGCGTTGAACAGAACGTGAAGCGCAGCCTTTTTATCTGTTACATTGAGCACTGTACATCACCCGCCGAAGCAGATGCGTTTATCCGCCGGATATCAGAAAAACATAAGGATGCCAATCATAATTGCTGGGCCCGTATCGCCGGAACACCTACAGATCCTGCCGGTTACGGCATGAACGATGACGGAGAACCACGCGGTTGTGCCGGAAAACCTATGTTCAATGTACTTCAGCATTCAGGTATCGGCGAAATCTGCGCTGTGGTCAGCCGCTATTTTGGAGGCATCAAACTGGGTACCGGCGGCATGGCCCGTGCATATAGTTCAACTGTACAGTTGGCCATGGAAGAGCTTACAATAAAAGAAAAAATTTATTATTCACGAATCAGCCTCGTTCTGCCATACAATCTGGCCAAAACGGTTGAATATCTGGTGTTGGCTGAAAACGGCAGAATCACTGACAGTGAGTACGGGGTAGATATCAAAATACAACTGGAAATTCCCGAGGAGAAAACAGAAGACTTTCATACAAAAATACGTGACGCCGGCCAGGGAAGCATCCTTTACACGCTTCTATGATTTACGCACCTGCCTTTTCTGCTGCATGTACTCCAGAATCGGCCTGAACACCCCGGAAAATATACAATAAAGCCCTAATAGAATAACAAATAGGCCGGTTATTTTGCTGTCAAACTCACTATAAGACAACAACCCGGAACCACTCAGCAACTGGGTTCCCGCATAGACAATTACCGCCCCCATACACCCACGGGCCAGGACGAACAGGCTGTTGAGAATTTTTTCCGCCAACATTATCCG
>JBFHGS010000161.1:0-11517 GCA_041582995.1 Desulfopila sp.
CATTTATCTGGACCGAATCAGCCTTTGTCCAACTGTTCTTTCTGGCTCTTCTTATCAGCATCAGCCTGATTCGTCTCATCAGGCTGTTTTCAAAGCTGCTGTTTTCACCTGACACCCTCTCTTTACGCATACTGCCACTGCACTGCCGCGTGGCCAAAACAGTTCATTTAAGTATAGTATTCGGCTCAGCATATATGATCTTGGGTCTGATGTTTACCGTTGTTGCCGGAAAACTTGGTGCTCAGCCTGTCACTATCAGTTTGCTGCAACTCATCTTCGCAAGTGTGCTGCTGATTGCTTCCGCATCCGCTGTCCTGCTCTATAAACACAGAATATATGAATACATCCTATCTGCTGGTGATACCGCTGGTACAGCCCCGACAGTCAGCTGGGGCAGAAAACGATTTGCATCTCTCTGGCATCTTCCGGCCCTTGCCTATCTTCTCTGTCTCTGGTTGCTGTTACTAAACGACTTGCTTGATCCCGACCAGAAACATAAAGCAGCATTCATTCTGAGCTTTTTTGTCCTGCCCATCTGGATAGTCGCTGACAAGCTGATGCAATGGCTTGTCACTTTCACCTTGTCTACACTGAAAATACATCAAGAAAAGCTGGAAAACCTTCAGGAATTGACTGTTGAAGAATTGGAGCACCTGCAACTCGGCAGACAAACCTATAAACGCACCCTGATCATTGCCCGTGCGGTCCTGGTGGCAGCATTGTTTTTCTGGGTCGCCAGCCTTTGGAATATCAGGATCCCACTCTTTTCAAACCTGACGACAATACTTTTTGATACTCTGATGATTCTTGCTCTCGCTCTTATCTTCTGGCAGTTTATCAGCGACTGGATAGAACATAAGATTACCGAATCACTCCCCCCTGAGGATGAAAGTGCAGAGGATAAGGATGATGAATGGGGAAGCTCCGCGGCCCGTGGCAGATCCTATACCTTGCTGCCAATGATCAGAAGATTTATAGGCACTATCCTGATTACGATGGTTACCATGACTATCCTCTCATCTACCGGTGTCGATATTGGTCCACTGCTGGCTGGAGCCGGAGTCGTCGGCCTCGCCGTCGGTTTTGGCGCTCAGAAACTTGTGGCTGACATGTTTTCCGGATTCTTTTATCTTCTCGACGATGCTTTTCGGGTTGGGGAATACATTGAAGCCGGTGGTATTTCAGGCACAGTTGAAAACATCAGCCTCAGAAATGTAATGCTTCGTCATCACCGCGGCATGTTACAAATCATACCGCACAGCGATCTCGGCGCGATCACCAACTATATGCGCGGTGGCATTGTTGTGAAATTCAACCTCGACTTTCCATATGACGCAGACATCGACACCATCAGAAAAATAATTAAGAAAGTCGGACAGGCAATGCTGAAAGATGAGGAGTTCGGCGAAGATTTTATCAGACCGGTAAAATCACAAGGCGTACGTGAGATAACCAACTCAGTCATGACAATACGGGTTAAGTTTACAGCAAAACCCGGGGCCCATTTTGTAATCCGCAGGGAAGCATATAAGCGCATTACAGAAGCACTTCGTGAACGCGGTATTCACTATGCGCATAAAAAAGTTATAGTGGACCTTCCAGCACATTCCCTTCATGCCGAGCAGCTCCCCGAAGACATCATTGCTCATGCAGCCGGAGCTGCAGCACAGGCTGCACTTGAACCGGATGAAAAGAGCCAGGGAGAGCCAAAAATATAGATGGCGAAAAGACAGCTCACATCTTAGCTCTTACACTTTATCACTGGGAGTAGGATCAACCAACGAAATCATTTCTTAATTTTGATACGCAGTTCGATATCGGTGATATTGTCGACAAGTTTCAGGGAACTAATAAAACCATTAACAGTTCCTGCTAGCGATTCCTGTACAAAATCCTTAAGCGGTACTTTATGGCCGTTCACCAATAATGCAGCCTGTTCAATCCCCCGACCTTTGCCGGAGAGTTGACGTTTCTCAATAAACTGGGCAATTTCAAGACTCTCGTTCAAACGAAAGATATAATCCCCTGCAATATCCTCAATATCAGTGGCAACTGCAATCACCCCGTGGACTTCATTTCTCAGCATCTGATCCGGGTTTCTGGTCACCTCGATTTTTGGTATTTTGCGTGCAGATTTAAAACCTTCGCCGATAACTATATCCACATCAGGGAAATATCTATGGGCAAGGGTGCGCAATGATAAACCGCGATTCGCAGTCTGCAGAACCATCTGATCCGGTCCAACAAACATTACACTATCGGCACCGGCATCCTTGTATTGTGCTGTATCGGTACCGTCACAGTCAAAACGTGCACCTGGTTCGCAACTCGATTTGATCACGGCAACTTTGTACCCCATTTCCTTCAGGTGTCCTACAACCTTACTGACCAATGTGGTCTTACCGCTGTCATGCCAGCCTATAAACGTTACAATTGAAGACATACTTCTCCCGGCTCATAGTCATAAATCTGATCAAAAATAATCAATCCTGAATTCATTTTACACAATTTCAGTATTTCTCACATTTATATCGTTATTGTTACACTCATTCATTTATAATGAGTACATCAGGTAACGATTAAGGAGGAGTAATTACAATGATCTCAGAGAAATGTTTTGCCATCAAAACGTGCATGCATTACTGTGAATTATAATAGTAACGTATCAATTTATTTATTCGTCTTTTTTCAGATATTCGCAGTTTCTTTTTTGCCTGTTACAATACACATACATTATGACGGCCCACCTATCCCATCGCTCAGGAGAGTTTCCTATGAAACGTCTATCTTCCCTGCTAGTTACCGCATTTTTCGTATTTTTTATTGCATTTCCCATCATCGTTTCTGCTGATGAAACTGGCGAACCTCTGCCTAACCTTACCCTTAAAGTTCCGGATAATGATGCCTACCGCGATTATCTTGGCTTAAAAGGTCAGCCAGGTGAAGATTTCACCTTTGAAGATATTGATGCAGATGTACTTCTTATTCAACTTTTCAGTATGTACTGCCCTTTCTGCCAGGAAGAGGCCCCGAATGTAAATGCACTGCATCAGGCAATGCTGGATTTTTCCCAGCAGGATTTCAAGGTTAAGATCATCGGCTTAGGTGCAAACAACTCAGAATTTGAAATTGATCATTTTCGCAACACCTATGATGTTAAATTCCCGCTGTTTCCAGATCAGGATATGAGCATGTACAACACGCTTGGCGGCAAAGGCACACCCGGTTTCATTGGTAGCAGAAAAGGAGATGACAATCATTACTCCATCGTACTCCGTCAATCAGGCGGATTCTATCAAGTTGAAGAGTTTTTCAACGAATTGCTGCGAAAGAGCGGCTACAATTGATGCAGGTGAATACATGAAACGACTGGTATTGCTGATTATTCCATGGCTGTTGCTGCTTTTTTGCGGTACCCAGGCGACAGCAGCTGCCAAACCATTTACTGAATATATATATAACCCTGGAACACTCCCTGCCATTGCAAGCGAACTAAAAGTTTCTGTCGGTCAAACAGCACCGGACTTTACACTCTCTTCAGTTGCAGGTACTTCAGTTACGCTGAGTCAGTTCAGGGGCAAACATAACGTTGTTCTTTCTTTTGTGCCTGCTGCCTGGACACCGGTATGCTCAGACCAGTGGCCTGGATATAATATTGCCCGCAGTTTTTTTGATAACCATGACGCTATCCTTCTTGGCATAACTGTTGACAATATCCCCACACTCTACGCCTGGACCCGACAGATGGGTGAACTCTGGTTTGATGTCCTTTCAGATTTCTACCCTCATGGCCATGTAGCCGATAGCTATGGCGTTCTCAGAACAGACGGTACCGCTGAACGTGCATTGATTTTTATCAACAAAGAAGGAATTCTTACCGGTATTTATGTCTCTGACATTAACGTCAGGCCACCACTTGAAACCGTTGTCGCCGAACTCGCAAAAATGAGCGGCAAATAACTGTAGAAACTTACCTTAACAAAAAAGAGCGTGTTTCCCGTTAACGGGAAACACGCTCTTTTTTATTCTATGCCACTCTCAACTCTAATACTTATGCAGACTGTGGAGAATATCCACCTCATCCTTTGGTTTATACCCGGTCTTCATGCTCTCGAGCGAACCGGCAATTGCAAATACTGACATATAGCAATGCGTTAAAAAGAACGCTACGATGCCGACACCAAGTACATTATGTACCATGGTGAAGATACGTACTATATCAAGACTGGCACCGAAACCCCAGATAATGTAACCAGTATAGGCCATAACACCGCCACCAAAGATGGCAAACCAGAAATACATCTTCTGGCCGGCGTTGAATTTTGCGGCCGGTACCGGTTTCTTCTCTTTGCTCAGATACCCACCGACAATGAACATCCACTTGATATCATGCCATTGCGGCAACATTTCTTTAAACCACATGACAAACATCAGCAGACCCGGCAAAGCAAAAACCATTGCCGAGATGAGATGTATATACCGGGCCATGCGAATAATAAATCCACCACCGAAAAACGAACCGAAAACGATCATCAATCCGGTAATAACAAGTAAAGTAAAAGAGACTGCTGCTACAAAATGGACAACCCGTGCAAACAGGCTGAAAAAATAAATCGGCTCGCTATCATGATCAAAGTGTTTGGCACCAATGATCAGGTAGTGCAGCAGGAACACTGCTGGTACAGCTGTAATAACGACAAGAAAAATCTTGCTGAACCACTGCCCCTGTAAGAACGTGAATAGTTCACCATACTTCTGCCAGTCACCTGTAATACCAAGCATTAACTGATTGAAGTAGTCGGCTGAAGAACCTGTCGCCAGCCCCGCTGCCTGCAAATCCTGCGCAAGCGCCGAGCCGGTAAGCCCTGCTACAAGAAAGATTGCGAGCAGAAACACAGATGCGAAACATCTCTGCATGGTATGCTCCTGTTAATTAGCTAAATTGACTGTCTCCTCCCAAAACGGGAGGAGACAAAAGTTACGACAATCCAGAACGGTCAGGAGCTACTTTTTCTTGTAGGCCTTGTCCCAGCCCCAGGCATTCGCACCTGAGCCACGCTGGAAAACACGTTCGCGATAGACATCAGCAACAACATCTGCATCACCTGCCAGCAGTGCCTTAGTGGCACACATACCGGCACAGAGCGGAACCTTGCCTTCGGCTATGCGATTCTGTCCGTAAAGATGTTTTTCCTCGTCACTGAAAGTTTCTTCAGGACCACCTGCGCAGAAGGTACACTTATCCATAGCACCGCGGGCACCGAACACGCTTCCTTTAGGGAATTGCGGAGCACCGAACGGACAGGCCATGAAGCAGTAGCCGCAACCGATACAGGTTTTTTTGTTGACCAGTACAATACCGTCATCACGTTGATAAATTGCATCAACCGGGCAAACCGCAATACACGGTGCATCTGCACAATGCATACAGGAGACGGAAATAGATTTCTCTCCGGGTTTGCCTTGTTCGAGGGTTATAACGCGACGCCGGTTCACACCTACCGGAATATGGTTGCCTTCCTTACAGGCGATAACGCAACCGCTACAATCAATACAGCGATCTACATCGCATAAAAATTTTACTCTTGCCATGTCATTTCCTCCTCATCAGGCCTTGCTGACTTTGCACAGTCCATCTTTAGTGGCCTGAATCTGTGTGATAATGTCATACCCATAGTTGGTGACCACATTGCCGCACTCACCGACAGCAAATGGTGCGTGTCCTTCAGGATAGTTATCAACCAGTGATTTACCCATCAGGATGCCAGCATAATGATATGGCAGGAAGATTGTCTTTTCATCAACCCTTTCGGTGAAGAAAGCCTTGACCTTGATTTTTCCACCCTCAGGTGATTCGATCCAGACCATATCTCCATCACGGAAGCCAAGATTATGACCAAGCCGCGGGTTGATCTCTGCGTACATTTCAGGCTGAAGTTCAGCCAGATACTGGTTACTTCTGGTTTCAGCACCTGCACCCATATGCTCAACCATACGACCGGTTGTGATCACATACGGGAATTCCTTAACGAGATCAGGCTTTTGCTCTGACTCAAACCGGGTATCAACACGGTAATGATTAGGCTTATCCTTATATGTCGGATATTTCGCAATCAGATCCGGGCGTGGAGTATGCAGCGGCTCACGATGGATGGGCACCTGATCCGGGAAGTCCCAGACAACACAGCGTGCTCGCGCATTTCCAAACGGAGCCATACCTTTGGCGATTGCATCCTTTAAGGTCTTCTGAGAAAGGTCTGTCTTCCAGTTGGTACCTGGAACGACATCTTTGAATTCAGAATATCCGCCCTGCACCTCGCTACCAGGATTGCAGACACCTTTAGCTGCCAGCTGGTTTTCTGTACGACCGCTGGAGTCATAGGTTTTCTCGTCACCAAAACGGTTTCTGAACGGCAGACCGCCCTTAGCGACCGACTTGGATATATCGTAGAGAATCGGAGTACCCGGATGCTCATCAGTCCAGCACGGCCACGGCATTCCGTAATACTCGCCATCACATTCACCGCCAATGGCCTGAAGTGTGTCGATATCGAAGGTGTGCCAGTTAGCCATATGCTTTTTGATTCGCTCAGGGGTCTGACCATTGTAACCGATAGTCAGAGAACCGCCACCAAGCTCGCGGGTAATATCCTCAGGTACCTGCTTGATGTTCTTGTAGAACTTATCAGCAAAGCCAAGTTTATTTACCAGCAGCTCCATGATCTGATAATCATCCTTGCTGTTATGAATCGGATCAACGACCTTGTAACGCCACTGAATCTGACGTGAAGTAGATGTTACACTACCGGAGGTCTCGTACTGGCTGGCGCTTGGCAGCAGATAAATATTATCTGACTCACAGGCAGCCGCAGCCATAGTCGGGAACGGATCGATAACGACCAGGAGATCAAGTTTGTTATATGCCTGAACAACTTTATGGTACTGGGAGTTGGAGTTCGCGCCGCAGCCCCACTGGATCATAGCTTTGATCGGGGTATACTGATGGATCTTATCTTCCTGAATTACACCTTCATACCAGCGAGACAGGGTAAAACCAGCCTTCTGCATGTAATCAGGCTCGTAGAACCGTGACTTAATCCACTCAAAATCTACATCCCATACACGGCACCAGTGCTTCCAGGCACCTTCGCTGAGACCATAATATGCCGGCAGACTGTCTGCAAGAATACACATGTCTGTGGAACCCTGAACGTTGTCATGGCCACGGAAAATGTTGGTACCACCACCGGATTTACCCATATTACCGAGAACGAGCTGCAGCAGGCAGAATGAACGGGTAATGGATGAACCGATAGAGTGCTGGGTACCACCCATACACCAGGTGAGACTGGTCGGACGGTTCTCAGAAAGCACCTTGGCAACGTGTAATGTCTGCTCAACCGGAATACCGGTGATATTCTCTACTTCTTCAGGAGAGTAATCCTTCACAACTTCTAAAAGTTCTTCATAACCGGCAACGCGGGTGCGGATAAACTCTTTGTCTTCCCAGCCATTGGAAACTATAACGTTGATCAGGCCGAGCATGAAAGCTGCGTCAGTACCCGGACGGATACGAACAAAATCAGTCGCTTTCGCAGCAAGCTTTGACCGACGAGGATCAACTACAATTATCGGCGCGTTATTTTTCTCTTTCGCATGCAGGATATGCTGCATGGAAACCGGATGCGCTTCCGGCGGATTTGACCCGATGAATATGAAACTCTTTGCATGTCTCATATCGTTCAGGCTGTTGGTCATTGCTCCGTAACCCCATGTATTGGCGACACCTGCCACCGTTGCGGAGTGTCAGATTCGGGCCTGGTGATCTACGTTATTCGACCCCCAGAAAGCAGCAAATTTTCGATGCTGGTAAGCCATTTCTGTACTTACCTTGGCGCTGCCGTTGAAGTGCAGAGCATCAGGGCCGTCTTTTTCACGAAGGGCGAGAAGTTTGTCGCCGATTTCGTTCATTGCCTGGTCCCAGGTGATTGTGGTCCACTTGCCGTTCACCTTCTTCATCGGATGCTTCAGACGTTTAGGACTGGTAACCATATCTATGGCACCGGCACCCTTACAGCAATGTGCGCCGCGCGATACCGGATGATCTGCTGCGATATCCTGACGTACCCATACACCATTGTGCACCTCGGCTTCGATACCACAACCGACGGAACAGTAGGTACAGATAGTCTGTACTTTCTCAGATCCCACATACGGGCTTGCCTTCCCTTCGGAGGCGTTCGCCTTGCGGGTCATTTTGCTGGTCATTGCCACGCCTGTAAGCGCAGCAGTGGCCGCAGAGATCTTTAAAAAAGATCGTCTGGCAACTTTAGGATTCAGAGTCACTCTGCGACCAGCGGCAACCACGCTGTCCCCTGAGGACTTCCTTAATTTGGATCTAGCCATTTCACGTTCTCCTTGTTCTCTCATTACGTATTTCTGCAATCTCTATCAGTCTGCCCGACTGCAAAAACGCGAACATTGTGCCTATGATCGTAACGATTTGTAATACTTACTAAAGTTCGGACTTTCCTTGTAAAGCACATCATCTGAACCCATAACTGCCGGACCGGATTTGGCTTTGGCGGGTTTGATCGCAGCGGCAGTGCCCACCACCACGGCGCTTCCTGCCAGGATGTGTTTAAGGAATGAACGACGCTTTTCCTTTTCCTGTTTCATGTTTCCCTCCTTTTGCTCGGGATGTTAAATTACCCACCCTTACCACTGGAACAGTAAGGGCATGTTGCATACTCAGGATACAGTCACCAGACCTTTTTCAAGATCCAGATAACCGCAAAGCAATTTGCAGCATGACTTATAAAATACCGCGCTTTCAACATCATTAACCGCGCTGGTAAATCTCTGACTGAACGGTTCGAGATATTCGGTCAGCAGACGCCCCTGAAACTGGCGAACTTCTTCACTCCCTGAGATTTTCTCCTCTTCGATCAGGCTGATGAAAATATCAAGCATCATCGGCAGAGAGTCTTCGCTGTCCACAACCCCTTCTTCACGTTCAAATCCTGCTTCTTCGAGAAAACTTCTCAATGATACAAGAGTCTGGCCAAAGCTTCGTCCGTCGAGATAGTATGATGCCATAACGTTAACAGGCGACGTACCGAAAGGATTGGTAAACAACTCATAATATTCGCGTTGGATCTCTGTAAGACTCATCACGTTCAGCAGCTTACAGAGCTCACGCACGGCGCCGTCAAAAAGGGGATTGACCTGTTCTTTGGCCAGAGCGGAAAAAGTGCCGCGCCAGCGGCTCATATTCTCAGCATCTGGTTCTGATTGAAAAAACGATTTGATAAGATCCACAAAACGTAATCTCACCCTGAATAAATCTCTATCGCTGAACTCTTCCATAATCATGCTTTCTCAAAAAGGTTTACGACCCTGCAGGTTTCGCAGTATTCAAAATGACTAGTGTCTACAGTTTCTTTTTTGGCCAGAATTGCCATTACTCGCTCGAAACTTTTCTTACTGCCGAAAACCTTGCCGCATTTTTTACACGCCATCGGTTCCGCCTCAGCAAGAGAAATGCTGCTGAAGTATTTGGCGTCAAGAGTTGCGCCAGGGATCATCTGGAGTGCATGCTCCGGGCACACTCTGACGCAAATTCCGCAACCTACGCAGAGCGCGGACCGGGATTGCAATCCGAGTTTATTTTCACTTGCGCTCAATGATTGCACCCGACAATTGTTAAGGCAGGCATAACACTGGGTACAACGATCCTCATCACAGAAAATAGTTGCAAATGGCAACTGGGCATTTGCTTTAATCCGAGCCTGACGCCCGCTTTTTTCTGTCAGAAACTGTAAAACTGTCGCGAGACTTTCCCTGCGATTAACCGTCACCAGTTCACCCAGGGTTTCGGGTAAGGCATAATCAATCGACTCGATATTCTGTCCAAGAAACTGGGAAAGAGTAGTGATAACAACAGGTGTTGCTACCTTGCAGTAGGTGTTGAGCAGCGACCCGGCAAGAGCCACCTGCCGCTGCAGCGGTTCCATCTTCTGCAATTCATCATCAAGACCCAGCAGGACTATACGGCCCGCCCCGCTCGCATAGAGAAAAAGAAGATGGAATAAAGATAATGCTCTGATTTCGTTGTATTCAAGAAAGAGAACGTTGTCGAAATTCTGTTCCGGCTTACTCCACCAGAGCTTGTGCAATGCCTTTTCACTGCCAAGGACCACCGTAGTTCCAGGTGTTATGTTGATCGAGGCGATATACGAGGTGAACGTCTTGTCTTTAAACCGTTCATATTGCATAGAACCGGTAGGACATACAGCAATGCAACCTCCACACTCCTCGCATTTCAGACTATCCACCTGAATGCCTTTGGCACTCTTAGTAATGGCTCCATACTGACAGGTATCAACACAAAGCTGGCAACCGTAACCGAGTTTCCCGCTGTACTGACATGTCGAAACGTCACAGGTAACAACCTCATCAACCTGACAGGAAAACTGGCTGGCAAAAAATGAAGGTAAATTTTTCTCGGTATAAATAGCACTTCGGTCCGCAGGAAGGGCCACTTCAGTGCCATCAAGAATCAATATAGACGGCAGGCGCATAGATCGCTGTTCAGCGCCATATACATCTATTGCGTCATTGACACACGCCTTTTCACACTCCTTACAAAAAGAACATACCGAGTAATCAATAAAAAGATTTTCATTCAGACACGACTCTGGACAGGCAGGACCACATGCACCGCAGTACGTGCAACGCTCTGTATTAACCGGTGACCTCACAGAGTACTCGAGACGGTAACCGCTTGCATCTTTCTCTATGGTGAGCTCAGTTGCCGTAGGCAGATCCTGATCATAGCCCGCCGCAAGGATCGGTTCGATATCAAGTATTCCCCCGTAATTATCGAGAAATTTTTTAAGCTTTTCCGGATTGCCACTGATTACACAAAGTCGTGGATCCTGTTCAACCGTATAGCTCCTGAACGTCGTTGCCTGAACTTTGGCCATCTCAGCCCTGGCGATGCGCTGCAAAAGCTCATCGCTGCTATTGCAGAGATCATGGTTTAACTGAAGAGTTGGTGACAGAGGAAAGCCCGCATCGGGAGAAAGTGAGGAAAAGCCGCTGGCAAGAAGAATTGTATCCTGGCTGTAAGGAACAAACCCATGACCAGGGCGGAGGTTGACCTCGGAAACCAGATATTCCGGTTCTGACCCACTCCCCTGGGTCAGCAGACACACTGAGAAATTGCTTTTCATACGTTTGTGGACCTATGCTCGTTGTTGTCGCAGGAGTCTCCCCCTGCCACCAACACTTTTAGTAGCAACCGTCAGCAAATGTCTCTTGCAGACGGGCACCGGTAAACCTTACTGAAAACAAGAAACCAACTTTCCTGTTTACAGCCTTACATCTCAAAAAGTCAGAATTTACACGCACCAATTGCACAAAGGTTTATGCATCTATGGCACTATAGAAAAGTTATATGGAACATGAAATCAGGCCAGTCCCTTTTCTTTTGTAGGGTATACACAGAACGCC
>JBFHGS010000162.1:0-11363 GCA_041582995.1 Desulfopila sp.
ATTCAGTAGTTGTCTGCAAGTGCAGTCAGGTCGATTCCGGCTGCGAAATTCTTAAGAATTTCGGGGTCGGGTATGTTAGCACCTTGAAGAATGACTGATGTTTTATCACCGACCTGAAGAGTGAGAGTGCCTTTTTTAAGGTTTTCATCAAAGAGAAGTGTTCCTGTAAAACCCTGTATACGTATGCTTTTGCTTACCATTTGTGGGCTCATTCCTGCAAAGATTGACCCCAGAGCTGCCAGACTTCCTATTTGACCGGTGATACCGCCAATAGAAATTTGAAGAGTAATCGACTCTTCAGCGGGGCCCTGGAATGTTGCCTGCGCACCGGCATTGCCAATGATGACGGCGCCTTGCCCGAGACCCTGTGAAGTTTTGGTGAGAAGAGTGTAGCCAGCGGGAGGATCCGGAATGAATTGCAGCAATTTATCGGCAGTAAGTTCATGTATTTTAGCAAGCGCATAATGAATTTCTTCAACTGCTTTTTTGTAATTTTCTTTTTCTATAAAGTTTCGTGCAGTACCAAGGCTGTTGAGTGCTTCCTGCCGGATATCCTCTGCCTGAGCGATTGTGGTACTCATAAGAAGGGATAACAGCATAAGGATGTTGATTCGTTTCATGGTCTGAATCTCCTGTTGTGAGAAGAAAAATTGGTTTATGCCAAGAACAATCGATTGCTGTAGTAAAGAGTAGCATATTATGCGTGTAATTTTTGTGCTAATTGTATCTGGTGAAGCTGTTGTTATATCATTATATATCTAGTGCTCTGTAAAGCTTAATCTATCGCATATTTCCCGCCCTTTTGTCACACTGACTTCGTTTCTCATTCAGTTACATAGCGTTG
The DNA here is from genome assembly GCA_041582995.1 of Desulfopila sp. Taxonomy (GTDB): domain Bacteria; phylum Desulfobacterota; class Desulfobulbia; order Desulfobulbales; family Desulfocapsaceae; genus Desulfopila. The sequence goes on from JBFHGS010000162.1 coordinate 845, forward strand.
CTATGCTCCTTCATTCGTGCCTTGCTGTGTGCCGAAATTGCTAAGAAATTGTTTGAGTAACAACATAGGTGAGGAAGGGTGGCGGGGGGGCTTGGTAAAAAAAAACGGCACCGGATCTCAATAAAAGATCCGGGGCCGTAATTTTTGGTGCCTAGGGCGAGAATCGAACTCGCACGGGCGCAAAGGCCCACGAGATTTTAAGTCTCGGGTGTCTACCAGTTCCACCACCCAGGCGCGGGGTACTTTTTACCACAACAGATTTAATCTTGTCAATTGCCAATCGCACTTGCGGTGACAGTTTTCTCTCATATCCGGAGTCTCACGGGTGTGAAATGGTGCCGGAGTTGAAAAAAGAGACGAAGATGCAGGATAATTAAGCTAAAAGGAAAGCTGAGCCTGCTTAACTATGTCGAGCATTTCACGTACGGCCTGATCTAAGCCGACGAAGACAGCTCTGCTGATTACTGCGTGGCCGATAGAGAGCTCCTCAATGGTATCAAGAGCGGCTATTCGTCCGGCGTTCTGATAATCAAGGCCGTGACCTGCATTTACCCGCAAACCCATCTGGTAAGCTTCTTCGGCGGCAGAGGCGATCAGTTGGAATTCACTTTCCCTGTCAGCATCATTCTTGGCATCACAGTAACGACCGGTATGTATCTCAACATATGTTGCGCCAATTTCATGGCATGTTTTAATCTGATCAGAGTCGGGATCGATGAAAATAGAGACAGGGATGTTTTTCTGGCTCAGTTTTTCCACAGCTTTGGCTATTTTTTTGCGTTGACCAACGACGTCAAGCCCGCCTTCAGTAGTGAGTTCCTGCCTTTTTTCAGGTACCAGAGTGACCATGTCGGGGACAATATCCAGGGCGATAGAAATCATCTCTTTAGTTGCGCCCATTTCCAGGTTCATTCTGGTTTTGATGGTTTGCCGGAGTAACTGCACATCACGGTCCTGAATGTGGCGACGATCTTCGCGCAAATGAACAACGATACCTCGTGCCCCGGCAAGTTCACAAATGGCTGCGGCGGTGACCGGATCGGGCTCCGTGGTACCTCTTGCCTGCCGTACAGTTGCTACATGATCAACATTGATAGCAAGTTGAGTCATCATTCTTCTCCTGTAATATTCAAGTCTTTGTAATAATTCCTGTTCTTTGTCGTACATCTCGAAAGCCTCGTCTTCTGAACGTTCGTGATCATATCCGAGAAGATGCAGCAAGCCATGTACGATAAGCCAGCTTAAGCGGAACTGGAAGGGCTGACCGAGTTCAATTGCTTCGCGTAAGGCTGTGTCCAGAGATATAATGATATCTCCAAGTTCCTTAATGGGAAGGCCGGAAAAATTGTCGTCAGCACCCTCAGATAGAGGAAATGACAAGACGTTGGTCGGACCGTCTTTACCACGGTACTGGCCGTTCATCCAACTCATCTCTTCATCGTTGACAAGCAGCAGTGATACCGTATGGTTAGCTACTCCGAGTTGTTGTAGAAACCATTGTGTCTGGCGAATGAGTTTACCGCTGCTGATTGGGATACCATCAGGTTCATACTGAACGGAAATATCTACCGGCATAATGTGGGTAATCTATGTAAAATGTGATAGGAAGAACAACAGCAATATTGTTGTGTTACTTCTTATAGTGTACGGGAATGAAAGATGAGAAATCAACCATCACCGGTCTCGTAGGCATGAATAATTTTTTGCACAAGCGGATGCCGCACAACATCAGCTTTGGAAAAATTACAAAACTCGATACCATCAATTGACTTGAGCAGTTTTTGTGCTTCAAGCAGACCTGAGTGCTGCTTGATGGGCAGATCGACCTGGGTGATATCACCGGTGATAACTGCTCTGGAGTCAAATCCAATCCTGGTCAGAAACATTTTCATCTGCTCACGCGTAGTATTTTGTGCCTCATCAAGAATAATGAATGCATTACTCAGCGTTCTGCCGCGCATAAAGGCCAGCGGTGCGATTTCTATTACACCACGTTCAATAAGGTCCTGGCACTTTTCTGCGCCCACCATGTCATTTAAAGCATCGTGCAGAGGTCGCAGGTAAGGGTTGACTTTCTGAGCAAGGTCTCCGGGCAGAAAACCGAGCTTTTCGCCGGCTTCTACTGCAGGTCGCGTCAAAATAATCGATCTAACCTGTCCGGTTACCAGCGCTGAAGCGGCCATTGCCACAGCTAAATAGGTTTTTCCTGTACCTGCAGGGCCGATACCAAAGACGACATCGTTATTACGGATGGCATCAATGTATTTTTTCTGATTAGGTGTTTTAGGGGAAATAACACGGTTTTGTGTCGTGACGTAGACTTTGTCCAGAAAAATTTTGTCGAGTCTCGCATTTGGCGTTGACTCCAGAATCCGTAGCCCAAAGGCAAAATCTGAACTGTAGATCGGATATCCCTTTCCTATAAGTTCGTAAAGCTGTGAGAGCAGTTCTGAAGCTATTGTAACATCGTGCTTAAAGCCTGCGATATTCAGACTATTGCCGCGAACGCTAATTTTAACTCCGGAACTGTTCTCGATGATATGAAGGTTTCGGTTTAACTCTCCATATAAGTTTATAGCTGCCTGGTTGTCTGTAAAATCCAGGTCAAGACTGATATGCTGATCGTTCATTAAGCCTCTACTTACCTGCTTTGGCAATTTCTTCGTCAATAATCTGCTGGAATCCCTGTGGAGATCGTTGAGAGAGTTTTCTGCCATTGATGAACACTGTTGGTGTCCCTGTTACACCGGCCTGCTGTGCATCAGCAAGATCTTTTCTGATTTTTTGCTGAACGATAGAGGAGTTCATGTCCTTCTTGAATTTTTCTATATCAAGGCCGACTTCTGTTGCAACGTTCAATATCAGTTCATTGCTGAGCTTTTTAGCCATAAACAGTTTGTCGTGATATTCCCAAAACTTTCCCTGCAGACCGGCAGCCATTGCGGCTTTGTGTGCTGGTTCCGCCATTTTGTGAAAATTCAACGGCATATTTTTGAATACAAGCTTTACGGTTTCAGTATTATTCTCGAACACCTGCTCGAGTAGTGGCACAAGTTTGCCACAGTATGGTCATTCGAAATCAGTAAAGACTGCTACAGTAACGGGTGCATCTACTTTGCCCTTAAATGGAGAGCCGGAAACATCGATATCATGCACATAACTCATTGCTACACTGGTGAAGCTCTTGGCTTTCTCGTTTATAAGATAGAGTGATTCACCCTGGGGCGCTATATCAATGGCTGTCACGCCTTCTCCGACAGGGATTCTTCCCTGCAGTTGGCCATTAGTGTTATAAACAAGTACTCGCTGCTGTGAGTCGAGGATGAAAACCATTTTGCCGTCCAGTGAATGGACGATGTCGATCGGTGTCCCATCGATGTTCCAATTGGAACGGACCTCCCATTCGACTCTGTTATCCTGGCCGGTTGCAGGTATGGTTTCGGCCTGAAGCGCCGTTGCACATAAAAGCAGGGCAGCGCAGGAAATGATGGTTGTTTTGAATCGCATGTGCACCTCTATAGTTAGCGTTGTTTATAATATTGTCGGTTGAACTCAGAAAACGACATTAGCTAATGTTATGCATTTTCGCAAGAAAGCAAATATTTTATAAAAATTGGGCGCTGTTGGTAAACAATGGACAGTTGAGTTGAAATAGTTGTGGAAACTGCACGAATGAAATGGTATTTATAGCAACTTTTTTTACATGACACGGGAAATTGAGCCAAGTCCGGCCTTGACGACGTGTAAGATGTGAATTAATTAAGTTCAGATTATGAAATTTTTGTATTTCTCACGCCGCAGTTTGAGTGTGTGGGAAAACAGGTTTGAAATAACTATTCGTACTGAAGGCATTTCCAAGTGCGATCAGGGGCTGCGAGGGTGGCGGAATTGGTAGACGCACCAGACTTAGGATCTGGCGCCTTACGGTGTGGGGGTTCGACTCCCCCCTCTCGCACCATCTCCTGATACAATATGTGAAAGTTAAACCTCTCACCTGGTACGAAATAAATCCATGTAGTCAAATAACCGCTGGGCGTAACAGTGCAGGCTTGCAGCACAATCGATTCTGCATGTTTATGCGGTGTTGAATAGAGACTCCAGGGAACTAAAACGAAAGGATAACTCAGATGGAAGTAAACATTGAAGGTGTTGGCGCTCTTACCAAAAAGGTAACCGTCACTCTCCCGGAAAGTGAAGTACAGCCGCGGCTGAATAAAGAGTATGACAAACTGCAGAAAAGCTCCAAAATGAAGGGTTTCAGGCGTGGCAAAGTGCCTCGCTCCGTAGTTGTTAAGAACTATAAGCCACAGGTTGAGGGAGAAATTGGTGAGAAGCTGGTTCAGGAAACCTACTTTGATGTCATAGAAAAAGAAAACATCGATGCAGTTACCCATCCAGAGATTTCCAGTGTCAAATACAACGAAGATGGCTCTTTTACTTATGTAGCCAATGTTGATACCCGTCCTGAATTTGAGCTTGGTGAATACAAAGGACTGGAAGTTGAAAAAGCTGAAATTCTTGTAACTGACGAGGAAATTCAGCTCGAAATCGAGTCTCTGCAACGAGAAATGGCAGTACTTCAGTCTGTAGACGGGCGCGCAGTTCAAGACGGTGATGTCGTAATTGTTGACTTCCAGGGTTACCATAAAGGTAATGCCATGAAGCAGGTCAAGAATGAAGATTACACTGTCGATGTTGGCTCCGGCCGCATGGGAAAAGAATTCGAAGAGAAGCTTATCGGCATGAAAGCTGGCGAGGAAGCAACTCACGAAGTCGATTTCCCGGAATCTCATCCAAACCCGATTCTTAAAGGCAAAACTGTTGAGTTTAAAATCAACCTGAAAGACGTGAAAGAACGTGTTCTTGCTGAGTTGAACGATGAGTTTGCAAAAGAGGTCAGTGAATCCTTTGACTCTCTTGAGGCTCTTAAGACTTCTATTCGTGAGCGTAAAACCAAAGAGCGTGAAGAGAGCTCAGAAGGTGTTATTACTGATCGCCTGATGCAGAAGCTTCTTGAAGTGCATGATTTCGAGGTGCCGAATCGTCTGGTTGCTTTTGAAATTGAGCAGATGATCAAGCATACTGAAGAGCAACTGCAGAAAAGTGGCATCAGTCTTGAAGCCGCAGGCCTCACCAAAGAAAAACTTGCAGAGCAGAATGCTGAGGTCGCTGCCAAGCGCGTTCGTGGTGATTTCATCCTGAAGAAAATTGGTGAAGTGGAAGGGATCAAGATCGAAGACGAAGACCTCGAACGTGGATTCAAGCGCATTGGCGACCAATACAATATGCCTGTTGCCAAAGTGAAAGAATTTTTCCAGAGCCGTGACGACCTTCTTCCATTCATTAATGAGTTGCTCAATGAGAAAATCATTCATTTCCTCAAGGAGCAGGCTGTGATGGTTGCAGAAAAACCGGTTCAGGCTGAAGAGAGTGAGAAAAAAGCTGAAGAAACTGAAGAAAGTTAACAGCCTCCTGGCATTCTGCCGGGAATGGATATATATTTGATCTGCACAGTTGATACACGTGCGTCACGTCAGATCTTATACATAACTCAGACGACTGCAACCGGCGCATGCCCGTTGCAGTCGTCCCATTTTAGGAGTGTGACGATGAATCTTGTCCCTATGGTAGTTGAGCAGAGTCCCCGAGGCGAACGAGCCTATGACATTTACTCGCGTCTGCTGAAAGAACGCATAGTTTTTCTTGGTTCAGGCGTCAATGATGATGTGGCCAATGTAATCATTGCTCAGCTGCTGTTCCTTGAAGCTGAGGATCCGGAAAAAGATGTAACATTTTACATCAACTCTCCGGGTGGATCCGTTACTGCCGGAATGGCAATTTATGATACGATGCAATATGTGAAGTGCGATATTGCCACCCTTTGTATGGGCCAGGCAGCCTCTATGGGGGCCTTGCTGCTTGCGGCAGGTGCTGCCGGGAAAAGATATTCACTTCCCAATTCAAGAATTATGATCCATCAGCCAATGGGTGGTTTCCAGGGGCAGGCTACCGATATCGACATCCATGCCAGGGAAATTCTCAGGATGCGTGAGGATCTTAACAAGATTCTTTCCCATCATACAGGGCATGATGTAGAGAAAATCGGCTTCGACACGGAGCGCGATAATTTTATGAGTGCAGCGGAAGCATGCACGTATGGTATAATAGACAAAGTGATGGCGAATCGAGACGTGTTAGCTGAGGGAAAATAATATGAGTGATATCGAAAACAACGAACCTGAATGCCATTGTTCGTTTTGTGGCAAAAACCAGGATGAGGTTGAAAAACTCATAGCCGGGCCCGATGTTTTCATCTGTGATGAATGTATCGAACTCTGCAACGAGATTGTCAATGAAGAGACCGGAACTGATGATGGTGATGCGGAAGAGGTCGTTCCTGCGTCCCTGAAACCGATGGAAATTCATGCCTATCTCAATGATTACGTGATTGGTCAGGAGTTTGCCAAAAAGGTTCTTGCCGTCGCTGTGCACAATCATTACAAGCGGATTGACGCTCCTGTGAGTGACGATTCCGTTGAACTGCAGAAATCGAATATCATTTTGATTGGGCCGACAGGTTCCGGTAAAACGCTGGTTGCCCAGACACTTGCAAAAATACTGAACGTACCTTTTTGCATGGCGGATGCAACGACCCTCACTGAGGCCGGTTATGTCGGTGATGATGTCGAGAATATTCTGGTAAATCTTCTGCAGGCAGCTGACTATGATATTGAAAAGGCTGAGCGCGGAATTATTTATATTGATGAAATTGATAAGATTGCCAGGAAGTCAGACAGTCCTTCGCTTACCCGGGATGTTTCCGGCGAAGGTGTTCAGCAGGCCTTGCTGAAAATTATCGAGGGTACAATAGCTTCGATACCGCCTAAAGGTGGCAGGAAGCATCCGCAACAGGAACTGGTAAAGATAGATACCACCAATATTCTGTTTATCTGTGGTGGTGCTTTTGTCGGTCTCGATAATGTTGTGAAACGACGAGAAGGAAAAAAATCGATTGGTTTCGGCGCCGAAGTAGTGGGCGAGTCCAAAAAGAAACTTGGTGAACTGTTGGCTTCGGTACAGTCTGAGGATCTTCTTAAATTTGGGCTTATTCCTGAACTTGTCGGTCGTTTACCGGTTATCGCCACGATGAAGGAACTTCATGAAGAGGATCTTGTACGGATCCTGCGTGAACCTAAAAATGCGCTGACGAAACAATATCAGAGGCTTTTTGAGTTTGAGGGAATTCAGTTACGGTTTACTGAGGGTGCTTTGCTTGCTATTGCCAGTAAGGCTCTTGAACGTAAATCCGGGGCCAGAGGCCTTCGTTCTGTCATGGAAGAAGCAATGCTTGAAGTAATGTATGATTTACCTTCCAAAGAGAATGTGCAGGAGTGTGTCATTTCCGAGCAGGTCATAATCAACGGTGATTATCCTGTTGTTCTCTATCAGAATGCGCCTGAAGATACGTTGAAAACAGCCTAAATTAAACTGTACCCGTCCGGGGTCCGGTTATATATAAAAGGAGAATTTGTGACTAAGCTCTATCCGCTGATGCCACTTCGGGATATTGTAATATTTCCGCATATGGTTGCACCGCTTGTTGTGGGCCGAAAGAAGTCAATCCTTGCGCTTGAAGACGCAATGGAGAAGCGTACTGAGATCCTGCTGGTCACTCAGAAAGATTCTACGGTCGATGATCCCGAAGAGGAAGGAATCTTTCAGTATGGGACGCTAGCCTCAGTGATGCAGCTTTTGCGTCTGCCTGACGGCACTATTAAAGCGCTGGTAGAAGGCCGAACCCGGGCAAAAATCGTCTCATATGTTCCAAACGATAATTTCCTGCAGGTAGAAGTCGAGGAATTGGCCGACGAAGTTGAACAGACAGGTGAGCTGGTAGCCTATGAAAGAGAGTTGCGAAAATTCTTCGAAGAATTTGCTTCCAGTAACAAAAAAATTGCCAAAGAAGTCGTGAAATCGGTGAGCACAATCGATGATCCGGTCAAAATGCTTGACATCATCTGCTCTCACCTTCCTCTTAAGTCTCCTGAAAAGCAAACTATTCTGGAGTGTGAACTCCTGAGTGAGAGGATAGAGAAAGTACTTGAGGTAATGCACCGTGAGATTGAACTGGCTGAGCTTGAGAAAAACATCAATGCCAAAGTAAAGATGCGTATGGGTAAAACCCAGCGCAATTATTACCTTGGTGAGAAGGTCAGAGAAATTCAGACCGAGATGGGCCAGAACGAGGACGGTCTTGATGAGATGGGCGAACTGGAAGAGAGCATCAATAAGAAAAAGATGCCTCAGCTAGCACGTGATAAAGCATTAAAAGAGTTGAAAAAACTTAAAAATATGCCGCCCATGTCTGCAGAGACAACCGTGGTCAGGAATTATATAGACTGCATTGTGAATCTGCCCTGGCAGAAAAAAGCCAAATCGCAGCTTGATATTACTAAGGCGGAAACCATCCTTGATGAAGATCATTACGGTCTCACCAAAACAAAAGAACGCATTCTCGAATACCTTGCCGTTCAGACTCAGGTCAAAAAAATCAAAGGTCCTATCCTCTGCCTTGTCGGTCCTCCAGGTGTCGGAAAAACTTCTATCTGTAGATCTATAGCGAGAGCAATGGGTAGAAAATTCGCCAGACTTTCTCTTGGCGGGGTTCGGGATGAAGCTGAGATCCGTGGACACAGGCGTACTTATATTGGAGCTATGCCGGGCAAAATTATTCAGTCAATGCAGAAAGTTGATGTTGCTAACCCTGTGTTCTGCCTTGATGAAGTGGATAAGATGTCCATGGACTTTCGGGGTGATCCATCTTCTGCCTTGCTTGAGGTACTTGATCCTGAACAGAATTCAGCCTTCAATGATCACTATCTTGACATAGATTATGATCTTTCCGAGGTGTTCTTTATTACGACTGCCAATAATCTTCATGGTATTCCTGTACCGCTTCAGGACAGGATGGAAATCATTCAGATTCGAGGGTATACGGAACAGGAAAAGCTCAAAATTGCCGAAGGATATCTCATTCCTAAGCAACTTGAAGCAAATGGTTTTGCCATTGATGATATTCAGATGACTGATGGTGCGACGCTTGAAATTATCAGGCGTTATACCAGAGAGGCTGGTGTGCGGAACCTCGAGCGCAACATAGCTTCACTGTGCAGAAAGATTGCCCGCGACCGTTTGAAGAAGAATGCGAAAGATAAAAAGTATCGTATCAGTGCCCAGTCTGTACTGAAATTCCTGGGTACACCGAAGTATCGATTTGGTCTTGCTGAAGAACATGACGAAATTGGTTTGACAACGGGACTTGCCTGGACTGAAGTTGGCGGTGAATTATTACAGATTGAAGCAACGCTCATGCCGGGTGCCGGAAAACTGACCATCACTGGAAAGCTGGGTGATGTTATGCAGGAGTCTGCCCAGGCAGCCCTCAGCTATGTTCGCTCACGTGGGAATCTGCTTGGTCTAGAATCGAATTTTTATCAGAAGCTCGATATACATATCCATGTGCCTGAAGGTGCCATTCCTAAAGATGGTCCATCTGCTGGTATTACTATTGCCACAACTCTTGTCTCAGCCTTACTGAAGGCTCCTGTTCGGCATGAACTGGCTATGACCGGCGAGATAACACTGCGCGGCAGGGTGCTGCCTATTGGCGGGTTGACTGAAAAACTGCTTGCTGCGAAGCGTGGTAATATTACCCATGTACTGATTCCAAAAGATAATGAACGGGATTTAGATGATGTCCCGGCCAAAATCCGTAAGAGTCTTTCAATTACGCTTGTTGAGCACATGGATGATGTACTTGAACATGCGATAATAATGAAAGAAGGTGAATCTGTGTTGAAGGCAGTTGATGGGGTAGGGCCAGCCTCTGATGCTGTTACGACGGAACTTAATTCCACTCATTAACCCTTTTTTTCTTGACGGGTTGTGGGTAAATTGGTAAACAGTCTCTCACGTTGACGCGGGGCGAATAGCTCAGCTGGGAGAGCATCGGCCTTACAAGCCGAGGGTCACAGGTTCGATCCCTGTTTCGCCCACCACGTCAGACGTCATTACTGGGGTCGTAGTTCAGTTGGTTAGAATGCCGGCCTGTCACGCCGGAGGTCGCGAGTTCGAGTCTCGTCGGCCCCGCCAGTAAATTCAAGGGTTACAGTCTTATGACTGTAACCCTTTTTTTTGTTTGTACGCTCAGGTGGCCTGGCAGGTAGATCGGTAGAGCTTACCTCATCTGAAGAAAGTGGGCCGTCTCCTATTGTTGTTACAGGTAAGATAAAGGGAGCAGAGCGAGGGAGCGGTCAATTCACAATTGATAGATATGTTCTCCTATACTCCCTTAAAAGCCTTTCATGATTTTGATTGGAGAGCTAAAAACATTAGCGATGTGGTACGAGATCACGCAAACACGGTAAGATAACCTGAGGTGTATTTGCGATAGAGAACATCCCTAGATTGTTGAGTATTCCCGCAGGCTATAATCGGCAGGACATTCTAAAAAAGATTC
>JBFHGS010000163.1:0-11335 GCA_041582995.1 Desulfopila sp.
ATTTTCCATGCTTTGACCTATGGATTTTCCATAATATCACAAAAAGGTCAACAGATTCTCGCTATTTTTTTGAATGTTCAGTGGTTGCGGATTAAGCATGGTCGAAAAAAAACCAATAAGAGTTTCAGCCATTTCATCCTGGTGTGTGAATTACGTACAGCTGATACTGGTTTGATTGTATTTAAACATATACGTACCTTAAGTATTCTGACAGTAGCTGAAACACCGGGGACTTGTAAAGGACTAAGTAACAATCTGCAATGAGACCGTAACCATAAGGTCTCATTGCAGGAGTATCTATCAGGAAGTTTTCTCCCAGACCGTAAACTGACTAACTGTATGCTGAAATTTGCGGCTGGTTTCACGGATGACGAATTCTATATCTCTGGGGGCTGCAATCATTGAAAAATGGGGTGATAACAAATCCGTTAGCCCTTCCAGAGTAGTATAGGGTTCACCATCTTTGCGATAACCACCGATCCACTGGTTCTTCTTCGTGAACGATTCGAGCCAGGTGTATGGAGAGGCGAGAATCAACAGACCGCCGGGATTAAGCCGTTCGTGAATTGTTGTCAGAAAGCGACCCGGATTAACCATTCTGTCAATCAGATTACCGCCGAAAATGAGGTCATAGCCTGTAAAATGAGGTTTAAGATTTGCAGCATCAGCTTGATGGAATTCGATTTTGTGTTGAAGGCCGTCAAGATCAAATTCTCTGAGATTGTGTTCATGGAAAGAGGTGATGTCTCCTTCTTCACAGAGTTCATACCGAACATACCCCTTTTCCTGCAACTGAAAAGCAATTCGAATGAAACGGGCTGAAAAATCGAGCCCATGTACCATGTCAAACTCTTTGGCCAGTTCAAACGTAGCCCTGCCGACGGAGCAACCAAGTTCAAGTGCCTTATGCTTCGGCCGATTCTTCATGTACTCCTTACAGATCTTTGCACATTGAACAGGAAAGGAATCAACATTGAAATAGCTTGGGCCAAAATGTAATTCACAAAACTGTGATACCGCCTGGTCTGTTTCGTAGAGCGCTTCAGGTTCAGCCAGAGGTTGTGCAGACTCAACATAGCGAAAGCCGGCATGCTGGAAGAAGTGTCTTCGGAAGGCATATCTGCTGTCGCGTGTTGCTTCATTGCCTGTAGAGATCCATGATCCGCCTTTTATAAGGTTATGCTGTGTGTCAAATGTCGGAGTTGAGAAATCATCGTAAAAAGGATGAACCTCAAACCCCTGGAATCCTGAAATAGAGGTTTCAGTCCACTGCCAGACATTGCCGATGATGTCATAAAAATTACCGAACGGGAAAGTATCGACAGGGCATGATGAAGCCCAATGTTCGAGGTTGATATTGCCCGGTGCTCTCTGCCAATATGGCTGGTCCGGGATGTTGTGCAGGTCGTGCAGGCGATACCACTGATCTTCTGATGGTAAGCGAATAGCTTTGCCTGTCTTTTCAGCTTTCCAGTTGCAGAAAGCTTTGGCTTCAAGATAATTAACTTCTGCAGGCCAGTTCCAGGGCATGGTGATAATCGAAGACATTGTACGGAATTGATAGTCACCATTATCTGGAATCCAGAACAACGGATGGCTGGCCTTGGAATACTGAACCCATTTCCAACCTTCATCCGTCCAGAGAGCGCGCCTGGAATAGCCATTATCTTCTATAAAACCTTTAAATTCCCGATTTGAAACGAGGTATTGTGATGCTTTAAAATCCAATATCTGTGATTCGTGAACACCAAATTCATTATCCCAGCCATAAAGCGGGTGTTGTTTATCCTTGCCCAGGCGAATTGAACCACCCTGAACAGGTAGAAGAGTATTTGAAGGAGCTTCACCTGCATTCGGGCAGATGTTCCAGAACGGAAGTTGTCGCACTTCATCTATAGGCAGGCGACGAATAATGACCGAAGATGTTTCCAGATGAATACGCTGATGTTCAATACCCATAATAACTGCCCAGAATGGATTATCCCATGTTATGGGCAGCGAAAGCGGGAGGGTGCGGATGAGCATGTCAACTTCTTCACGCACCTGTTGCCGGTAAGCCTTAACTTCAGCCACAGTGGGCCAGTCATAGTTGGAGTCATTAAGGTCATCCCAGCTCATTTCATCAACGCCTATGGCAAACATAGACTCAAATCGGGGATTGATGCGCTGGTCCAGAAGTTTAGCTATTGAGAGTTTATTGATGTAGAAAACAGCAGTGTGACCAAGATAAAAAATGAGAGGATGGCGCAGAGGTTCAGCGCGTAAATAAAAGGCTTCATCTCTGGCGAGTGACTCATAGAGTTTTTCATCTATTGTAAAGGTGTCATGAAAGTAGTGCCGAATCTCTTCACGCTTTTCTTCAGGACTGCCCTCATTCAGAATGATTGTGCGGGTGTTGCGCAAATTCATGCTTCCTCCTGAGACGATGATATACATCAATTTTTAGAAAGAATAGCTTGCCGTGTGTGTATTTGCGGATAGATATCATAAATAATGAATGGTGAAAGCAGCTGTAGCTTTACATAGCGATGATTTTATCATCACGGTCGCAAACGATATATTTTACCACTATCAGTGGAAAAATATACAAATCCTTCTGGACCTTCTACAATAGACCTGATTCGTTCTTTGAGCTCTGATACCAGACGTTCTTCAGCGACAGGATTGCCATCAGCATCAAGAGTTACGCGATTTATATGCTTTAGTTTGAGGGCTCCGGCGAAGAGATTACCCTGCCATTCAGGAAAGGCCTTGCCGGAGTAGAGCATGAGACTGCCAGGAGCAATAGAGGGAATGTATACTTTTACGGCTGATTCCATACCCTCTTTCGAGGTCCCTTCCCCTACAGCAATGGGAGCATAATACTCCTTACCATGTGACACTGTCGGCCATCCATAATTGCCACCGGGGACAATCAGGTTGATTTCGTCACCGCCGCGAGGGCCATGTTCAATAAGCCAAAGTCTATTGAACATGGGATCATAAGCCAAGCCTTGGGGATTTCGATGGCCGTAGCTATAGATTTCGGGTCGTGCTCCGCTTACAGCCCCAAAAGGGTTGTCGGTAGGTATTGTGCCGTCTACATTAACTCGCAGTACAGATCCTGCATGAGTGCTCAGATCCTGCCCGTTTGGACGTTCACCGCGATCTCCCACAGTGAAAAAAAGATGACCATTTTCATCGAACGCAATCCTGCTGCCATAGTGACGATGTGTGTCTGTTGCTGATCGTGTAATAACGAGATCTGTCCACTCCACCAGTGCGGTATTTTGGAGTTTTGCACGAGCAAGCGTTGTTACACCGTATTTGCCCACTGGTTTGCTATAGGTGAAGTATATCCAGTCTTCATTCTGGTACCCAGGAGGTACTGCGACGTCGAGCATGCCTCCCTGACCTTGATTCTTTACAAGAGGTTCGCCGGAAAGCGATATCGTTGTGGAGGATGACAGATCGAATAGCAGAACATTGCCAGATTTTTCCGTGAAAATCAGTTTGTGATCAGAAAGAAATGCCATGCCCCAGACCGTATCCAGTCCTCGCACAAGTTCTTCAACTTTGAAACTGGTATCACCTTTTACTATGGCAGGCGATACCAGTAGAGCAGTACAAAAATACAGTTGGAGAATGATATTTCTCATGATTACCTGAGTGTTCAATCACAAATTATGACAATGGAAATATAAGTCTACAACTGTGATTGCTATTATACATTACTCGTGTGGGGCAAAATACAGGGTTTCAAACTCAGTGACAAGTTTACGTAATTCGGTGATATTTTCCAGGTCTGTTGTCTGTTTGGACTTCATCGCAGCCAAAAGCATCTGGTGTAACAACGTCAATTTTTGATCGTAGTTTTTTTCCCCTGTCTTTATCCTCTGGGTCATAAAATATTGGGTAACGATCTCCTGGAGCATATTGGCATGCTCTTCTTTATTCATCACCCAACGAACCAATTGATTTGAATCGTGATGGTCGGACTGTTCAATCTCTGAAATTTTTGCCATAGATTTTTCTATGGTCGCAATATGTTCATTCAGCATTTTTATACGCATGGCGTCATCGTAGATTCCACAGGGTATTTCGCAATGGGCAAAAGCTGAAGAGGCGGAAAGGAATAGAAACAGGAGGAATGTGGAGCTTGTTGCAAGAAATGATTTCATGATGTTCTCCTTCGTGGTTGGCGTAGCGGAAGTGAAGCAGGTTATCAATACATTACTGCAAAAGATGCGTGATACCAAGTATAACGGTGTTTGTCTGGTGCTGCCAGATACAATATTGCATGATTTACGGAAAGCAAGGGAAGGTCTGGTCGTGACCGGATGGAATGGCAGGGGTAACGAAGTGTTATTGAGGAGTCTTTGCAGCGTTAGGCGATCGTTTTGTAAAAGAGAAACCGAGATAAAATGCACCGGAAAGGATAAGGATATCAGCAAGGTTGAATATTCCGGTTCTACAGGAAGCGAACCCGATGCTTATAAAATCAATGACTCCTCCGTTGTTCAATATCCGGTCAAGCAAATTGCCGGTACCTCCTGCAAGAATGAGCGAGGAAACAATGCGTTGAAAATGAGAGAGGCGGGTGCTTATGACAATATAAATTGCTGAGAAAAAAAGAATGAGCGAAACGCCAAAGGTCAGCAACAGGAAACGACCGGGGGCAGGGATAACGTTGAGATAGCCGAGAAAACCACCGCGGTTTTCGACATAACTGAACTGAATAAATCCATTAAACAGATGTATTGCGGGAGCTTCAAGGAGATAGTCACGAGCTATTCCTTTTGTGATCTGGTCAGCAACGATTCCGCAAAGCAGTGGAAAAAGTAAGCACATCAGTTTGAGGAATCGTTGTACGACCTGGTTTTTCAAATGATTTAGCTCTAAGTTGTTTCAAGCCCGGAAGGGGGATTTATTATTCTTTCTTTTCTATTTCCCGTACGACAACATTGCTGCCCCAGGGTGCCTGTACGCATCGACTCTTGTACAAAAGCTCAATTTCAAGCAGATTCTTATCAAGTTGATCGAGTTCTTCCTCAGTTAATGCGTTCTCATTTTTTTCTGCATTCTGCTCGGTCATTCTTTTCCTCACATAGATATTCATTCCGCATAGGGAGTGTTTACGTAAATATACTACAACAGGGTACGAAGTTCTGGTTTCGATTTCAATCTGTATTTACACTGTCCCATCCGTGACCACAATTACCTCTTTCTTGACAATGTTGTCATCTTCACTGTTGTGAAGTTGTGCGTGGGAATTATTATCTGCTGGCATACGCACAAAAACCGGAACGTGGACCAATACCCGGGTGATTCCTGCAGGTATCAGGACGTTTAGGGTAAATAGTACATCGTCGCTCATTGTGATCAAGATAAAGACAATCACCATTTGCCAGGCGTGTAAGGGTAAATAGTTCTTTTTTTGGATAGAAATGTTCAATAACACCTACTTTTTTCAGCCGTTTTGCGATTACTTTCGGATTTTCATCGAGCTCAAATTCATCCATCAGTTCCATGCGGACCAGATCATGCATTTTGACTTCTACCGGTAATGAGCAACAACTTGCTTTGCAACTGTTACAGAGTTTGGGAGTATATTTTATCCAGGTGGAGGGTTCTTCGAGTTGGGTTTGTTTTTTTGACATACGTTTGAAGAAAAATGCTATTATTGATTTCTGATTATTCTTTTGTTTCGACCTTATCAGATGAGGAGTGATGATTGAGATGTGAACTGCATTGGTTGAATGTCAATATATATAACCGTACTTACGGCAATCTGGTGACAAGGACACACTGCTTTATCTGCTCCTTACTCCTGACATCTCACTGTTCCTGCTGAAAACAGGGGGAATCAGATAGGTATTTGAAATTGCTTTTTTGTTAAAAAAAGCAGCAAAAGTAGCATACTTTCACCTGAATTGGCAATGCCGGATTACCCTATGAATGATAAAATATTGTCACAGAATGACGTGTAATTATTAATGATAAGAATAGATCGGCTATCAGATTACCGCTGGGAAGTTTACAACGTCGAGAATTGCATACACAGGTTGCAGGTGAGTGGATGGGATATGAGCAAGATGAAGTTTATAATAGTGAATGTAGTCAATGGTTATATGCAACGTCTTCTTCCGAAGCATCAGCCGTAGTAGTACTTGTTCATGGTTTAAACCAGAGACCTTCGAGTTGGAACGATCTTACAGATTTTCTGACCGGTATGGGCATGCATGTATATAGAATTGGGCTGACGGGACACAGAGGTCTTCCCTTCACAGACATGTTCAAGGCAAGTCCCGGGGTTTGGGAGGAGGAACTGTTTTCTGGCTATACGGAAGTGAAAAAACAGTTTTCAGATCTGCCGGTATATTTGATCGCCTATTCTCTTGGCGCCCTGCTTGCAACTGCTGTTCAGCTGAAGAGAGGGATCGGGATGTTTGAAAGACAAGTGCTTATGGCGCCTGCACTGGCTATTCGCTCCTATACACGTTTAGCTTTACCGTTAACTTCTATTTTTCCATATCTGCCGTCTCGATCTCCTGAAAGTTATGTAGCAAATCGGCAGGGAACAACGTCTGAGGCTTATCGGGCACTCTTTCAGCTTGAAAAAGAAGTGAGCTCTTTTAGTGATTATTCCGCACTGAATGTTCCGACCCGTATTCTTATGAGAGCAGATGATGAACTGATCAGTTTTAAAGCAACACTCAGATTAGTGAAGGAGCATCATCTTGATCAGTGGAAAATGGTAGAACTTTCGGAGGGGGAGACGTGCAAATGTGATTTTTCATACAAACATCTTATTGTCGATAAGACCTCGGCAGGGAAAGTAATGTGGGCGAAAATGATGCATGAGATATCAGGTTTATTGGTCGGGGTTTAAAAAGGGTAAACAACATTAAGGGAGTATTGATGCTGCCTTCATACTCTCAACACCCACACCCGGAGATATTTTTTCCGGTAATTCTTGCAAGCCAACTGTTGATAATCAGAGCCGCACAGCCACACCCGTCATCAGGATTAACAAAAAGAGCATTTACTGGGCAGTTACAGGCGCAGGCACCGCATTCCATGCAACCTCCATGGTCAGTTATCTGCGCTTTGCCATTCTGTAGTGCGAATACTCCATGAGGACAGACGTCAATACATGTGCCGCATCCAATGCATGTTTCGACATCAAGCTTCAGGAGAGCAATATTTTCAATGTAGCGAAATGTTTTCATGTATATTTTCCTATGAAAAGAAAGGTTCTGCTAGCCAGATAAACAGTGCCGTGCAGGTTGCTGCGATTTGCAAAGGTATTCCGCGGCGCATCTCACGCTCAACTCCGGTAAGAGATGTGAATGGAGTGGAGCCTGTGAAGTTCATGGCCATGTACGAAGCTGAAGCGAAGATCCAGCTACAGAGTGCAATGACTGAGAGAATGGATGTGACATCTTTGAACCACATGATGCCTGCAAGTGCAGCCGGGATTGCGGCAAGAATTCCCTTCAGCCAAAACTGTCGTCCCGGGATCCACGGAAGGCAGAGCGGGGTGATGATTGCACCGGCAGTAATTGCAAGAAGTGTTGCCACTAGAAATTGAAGTGAACGGCTAATTGCAGAATTGAGTGAGAATATATCTGGACCTATCCCGGAAAGAAGTCCAACACACAGCAATGTCGCAAGTAAAGGTTTGTAAATGAGGCAGACCTCTACAGGGATCAATGCCATTCTTTCACGCAGAGAAAAGGTGACACTCCGCATCTGTTCATCAGCCTGCATGTCATTATTGAGAAATCGTGGTAAATCAGTTATTCGCACAGGACCAAATTTACCTCGAAAGCCACATCCTTCTTTCAACTTTAGAGCGGCAACACCAGGAGCTGCGAGCTGTGGTAATATCAATGATCGGTGATGTACGCATTCAGCAAGTCGACAGCGTTTAACCTGGTATATAACTTCCTCAGTGGAGAAGGTCCCTTTGCCGGCAGCGCACCAGACATTTATCCCGCGGGTATCGATCACGAGAACCCACAGGTTCAGTGTACTCAATGCCACTCTGACTGTATCAAATGTCAGTTTGTAATTCGCCGTGACAATTACGGGCGAGTCTGCAGTCGGATCGCCGATTGCGTAGAGACCCGGAGTAATTAAGTAATTATTTCGGAAAAAACCTGTGCGGGCACCAATTGTACCAAAAGTATCTCGTTGAGAAAGTTCAGTGTCAACCCTTGGAACCGGGCCTATCGCAGATTGAACAAAACCATTTACGAACGAGTAGAGACTATAGCCGGCCAGTTCGTGTTCCCCGGCCCGGGGATCGGTCTTCGGGCCTCAGCATGGGCCTGATTGTATTTCAGGCGGGGGGCTAAGGGGGGTGTCAGTACAGCTTTTTATAGAATTCAGGTTACTAACAGGGGCAATGAACTGCTGATAGTTTTGCACAACGTCTCCATATCGTGTGATGGTTATTTATGTATGTAGTAATATAACAACACATACTACAAATGGAACGAATAATATTCCAACATGGAATTCGTTATGCCAGGCATTGCAGGTAAGAGGAGAAAAGACTCTTTACTTGCATCAGTAATGATGAATGGTATACATAGCGATTAAGAAAATTAATAATGACAGACATCTAATATCCTATAACAGCCAAAAAAGACCTTGCCATGAGAGAAGATTATTCAGAAAGTTTAATGGTGCATTTCAGACGGGTTGAGACACTGCGTCAGGAGGCGCTGAATTGTTATACTATTGACCTCAACAGTCGGCAACTCTGTGATCTTGAGTTATTGTTGAACCGGGGACTTTATCCACTTGCCGGTTACATGGATAAAGAAACATATGACTCTGTACTGGAGACTATGCGTCTACCGGATGGAACTGTCTGGCCCATGCCCATTTGTCTGGACGTGCGTGAGAAAGTTGCGGCTGAGTTGTCGCCTGGATCGCGGATAGCCCTGAACGATCAGGAAGGTTTTTTATTAGCCATTCTTACGGTTTCTGATATCTGGAAAGCAGATAAAAAAAATGAGGCAATTAAAATCTACGGCACAGATGAAAGTGCAATTCACCCGGGGGTAATGCAGCTGTATGATCGAACGGGTGATTTTTATGTAGGAGGTGAAATTGAAGGGGTCAGTCTGCCGATTCATTATGACTTTCAGCAATTGCGTCTGACACCATCGGAGACAGTTCGAAGATTTACAATGAATGGCTGGAGACGTATTCTTGGTTTCCATACTGAAGAATATCTCCACTGTGCTCATCGTGAAATGGTTATCTCGGCTGCTCGCGAAGCAGGAGCTGCTATTTTTCTGCAACCGGTAGCTGATCTTTCTCACCCCGGCAATCTTGATTATTATACACAGATTCGCTGTTACCAGGCATTCACTGAGAAATTTCCCGCAAACATGATTCAGCTTGGTCTGACCCCCTTTGCCAGTCGAAAAGCAGGTCCCAAAGAGGCTTTATGGCAGGCGATCATTCGGAAGAATTTCGGTTGCAGTCATTTTATGGTAGCGCCAGATCAGGCCGATCCTTTCGTTGGCCGTGAAGATGACAAGCGATTCTATCCGGCTGGAGCAGCACAAAAGCTTGTAGCTGAATATGCCGGGGAGACTGGTATCCAGATGGTTCCGCAACGTGAGATGGGGTATCATCAGGAAAAGAAAAAATATGTGTTGCTGGATGAAGTAGCTGAAGATGACGTTGCCACTATCAGTTCTAGAGAACTTCGCCGCAGATTGATTCAGGGCGAAGACATACCAACCTGGTTCTCTTATCCCGAAGTTGTAGATCAACTGCAGTGTTCCTTTCCACCACGCTCAAAACAGGGATTTACGCTGTTTATGACAGGCTTTTCCGGCTCAGGGAAGTCAACTATTGCCAAGGTTCTGCTCGTCAAATTCATGGAAATGTGTGACAGACCTGTAACCTTACTTGATGGTGATATCGTTCGGACAAATCTCTCTTCTGAACTGACCTTTTCGCAAGAACATCGAAATCTTAATGTTACACGTATCGGTTTTGTTGCCAGTGAGATTACCAAAAATGGTGGAATAGCCCTGTGTGCACCGATAGCTCCGTATGAGGAATCGCGGCAGGCTAATCGGGAACTTATTTCGCAGTACGGCGGCTATATTGAGGTATATGTGTCAACTCCGCTTGAAATCTGCGAAAGGAGGGACAGGAAAGGCCTCTATGCCAAGGCAAGAGCGGGTAAAGTGAAGGGGGTGACAGGAATAACTGACCCGTATATCCCCCCGTCAAATCCTGAAATTACCATTGATACGAGTACGATAACACCAATGGAAGCGGTGCAGGAAATCATGCTCTATCTGCAAAAGCAGGGTTATATTCTTTAACTGAGCTTTTCGATCTGTTGTCGAAACAGTTTCAGCATGTCGTGGCGTATGGCAGTATGGTTAAGGTGAAAAATATCTTCGGGAAAAAGTAAATCTGCAACCCCCGAGTCAAAAATTCTTCTCACCTCATATTCGTCGTGGGCCACGTCCTGCTGATACATATAATTGAGCCAGGTGCGATTAGTGTGGATTATAAACTCTACCCGCATTCCTCCCAGTCTTGCAAAAAACTTAAGCATTGGTGTTTTGGCGGATGATCCGGCTGCTGTCGAGTTATAGTTACGGTCGCCGGTAAGTGTATCTGAGATATCTTCGAGCACCATGAAGGAATTCGCACGTGAAGCGCTTCTGGTCAAATGATTCTGGAAAACTTTAACATCCGCAACAGTGTCGAGAACGGCCATCAGACCTAACTCGTCATCTACCGCAACTGACGGATTTTTCTCATTTTTTCTGAGAAGTTTGAGTACTTTTGCTTCTGGCGGTTTTTTCCGAATAGAGACATAGATAGGATATGCTCTGCTGCCCACTTCAAATTTACGGCGTTTCAGCAATGTCAGTTTCATTCCATGTTCCATTTCAACCTGTGCTGCAGCCTGGCGGTCCATCACTTTTACGTCCATGCACCGAAAGTCATCTTCAGCGTGTCTGGATAGGAGATAAACGATATCATGTTCACCAATTTTCTGTTTGGGGCTCCAAACGTACTCATTCAGGAAACTTAGAAAGCTTGAAAATTTAACCTCTATTTCTGTTTCGTTTTCCCGTTGGTTGATACTGGCCGCAAGATTCATGAGTTGCAGTTTGCGCCGAGCTTCAAATCGAGCCTTTTTATGGTAGCGGTCATCGAAAATGATCAGCAGTAACTCTATGGGATCGTTGGCTACTTCGATTTCATTCGTTGCTGCTATGTGAGAGGCGTATGGTTTGAAAATTTTGTTTTTTAAACTGTTAACTACTGCGTCGGCAGTACGTGCATATTCATGCACGCG
>JBFHGS010000164.1:0-11310 GCA_041582995.1 Desulfopila sp.
CCGGCCGCTATACCAAATGCCAAGCCGATAAAGGTAAACCACGGCGCGGTGTCGCCATCAAACACCTTCTGGTCGAGATAAATACCTCCTCCCAAACCGATGAAGATAGCCGCAACAAAAGTGAATCCAACATGACCATAGTGAGCCAGCAGTTGAACCAGCTCGTTTTTCATGTCTGACATCTTTTTCCTTCTGAATCCCGAGAGGATAAATCGGTTACAATATAAAAGGTTTTGGTATCATGCCTCCATACCAAAGTCAACGCATTTTTCATTTTTATAGCAATTTTTTGAATGACCATTCAGTCATTTCAGCAGCTCTTTTGAGGTCTTTTTCAGTGTGTGCAGCAGAAATAAACGCGACCTCAAACTGGGATGGAGCAATATTAATACCACTGAGCCTCATCTCTCGATAATGTTTACCATATCTCTCCGAATCTGCTGTCATTGCTGAATCAAAATCATATACCGACTGACTGGTAAAGAAACCAGTCATCAACGAGCCTACCCGGTTTAACTGCACAGGAATACCAGTTTTATCTGCAACATCATTCAGGAGTCCGGCATAATTTGCTGCCTTTGCATTAAGCTCAGAATAAAACTCATTCTGTTGCAACTGCTTCAAGGCCGCAATCCCTGCAGTCATCGCCAGTGGATTACCAGAAAGTGTTCCGGCCTGATAGACAGGCCCATCCGGAGCGACACAATCCATTATCTCAGTTTTCCCCCCGTACGCACCAACAGGAAGACCTCCACCGATTATTTTACCAAGACACGTCAGATCAGGTGTTATTCCAAAAAACTCCTGCGCACCACCATACGCCAGACGAAAGCCGGTAATCACTTCATCGAAAATAAGTATGATTCCAAGTTCACTCGTGAGCTGACGCAATTTTTCAAGAAAACCTTTTGCCGGTGGAACACAACCCATATTGCCTGCAACAGGCTCGATTATCACACAGGCAATGCCACGCGTTTCGTCCCGCAATGTTTTCTCAAGTATCTCCAGGTTATTATACGGGATAGAAATGGTGTTCCTGACAATATCTTCCGGAACACCCGGACTACCCGGAATTCCGAGAGTAATGAGGCCGGAACCAGCCTTTACAAGAAAAGAATCCGCATGACCATGGTAACAACCGTCAAATTTGACGACCACATTCTTCCCTGTAAAACCACGAGCAAGCCGGATAGCACTCATGGTCGCCTCTGTTCCCGAATTAACAAACCTCACCTTCTCAATAGACGGCACCGCTTCCACGACCATTGATGCAAGTTCAATTTCTTTGGGGGTTGATGCTCCAAAACTTGTTCCCTTTGCAGCAGCTTCATTTACAGCTTTTAAGATAAGCGGGTTTGCATGGCCGAGAATCATCGGCCCCCAGGATCCGACAAAATCCAGATATTCATTATCATCCACGTCATAAATAAATGCCCCCTTGGCCCTTTCTATAAATACTGGATCACATCCCACAGAGCGACAAGCACGAACCGGGCTGTTTACACCACCGGGTATATATTTTCGCGCTTCAGCAAAGAGACGTTCTGACGTTGCAGATTTCATTGTATATTCCTTATCTATATTATTTGTATCAGGAATTCCTGACAAGAGTACTTCACATTCATTTCTAAGCTGGTGGGTTCTGTGAACGCAGCACCTGCTTCAGTAAGCAATTCGAGTAATGACCGCAGAATATAGCACGGAGATGTTTTTATTGTCAAACATCCTGCCACTTGATTTTTTCTCTTTTCATACAAAGAATAAATCGTCGAATCAGGATACTAAGAAGGCTGCTCTGGCCGCTCAACATTTTGCTTGTCAGCTATCGGACCAGCATGTAAACTATGCAGGGAATTCATATTTTCTAGTAATTCTTCACATAGAAAACAACAACCTTCTACTAACATCATTTAGAAAGGAGCACATAATGGCAACAGACAAAGTCCAACAGGTAAATGACGCTGAGTTCGACGCTCTCATTAGTTCAGACCAACCAACACTGGTAGACTTCTGGGCTCCCTGGTGCGGTCCCTGTAAAGCCATTGGTCCAGTAATCGAAGATCTCGCTGAGGAATATGCCGGGAAAGTCACCATCAGTAAAATGAACGTAGATGACAACCCTGTAACCCCTGGTAAATTTGGAATCCGCGCCATCCCTACCCTTATTCTGTTTAAAGGTGGAGAAGTCGTTGATCAGATTACCGGTGCTGTAGGCAAAGCCCAGCTGGTTGATCTCATCGCTAAAGCAATCTAATCGAACCTCATTGCACGCCGTCTCATCGCCAATTTCTTTTGTAATCTGGCCTGAGACGGCGTTTTTTCTTTCAACCCACCCAGAATATCATGCTAAAAGACCACTACGAACTCGTCATACTCGGCGGAGGTCCTGCCGGACTTTCAGCCGGACTCTATGCTGCCAGGGCACGCCTCGACCATGTACTCATTGAAAAAGGGGCTCCAGGCGGCCAGGTATTAAATACAGACTGGGTCGACAACTATCCAGGCTTCCCGGAAGGTTTGTCAGGATTTGACCTTGCGGAAAAAATGACTGAGCACGCCAAGCGTTTCGATGTCAATATGCAGCATGGAGAAGTTGAATCGATCGATCTTGCAGATGAACACAACAAGTTCCTGCTGATGACTGACGGCACCAAAATCAAGTGCGATACCCTTATTATTTGCACCGGTGCCCGCCCAAACACGCTGAATGTACCCGGGGAGAACGAGTTGCGGGGCAAAGGCGTTTCCTACTGCGGCACTTGTGACGCACCTTTCTATCGTAATGTACCTGTTGCAGTAATAGGCGGCGGTGACACTGCCGTAGAAGAAGCTCATTATCTGACACGATTCGCCAGCAAGGTAAGCATCGTCCATCGCCGCGATGAACTGCGAGCCACAAAAATCATTCAGGAAATGGCATATGCCAATGAGAAGATAGAATTTGTCTGGAACAGCAAAGTCACCTCAATCGAGGGGGACAAAGGTGTCCAGCGCTTGCAACTTGTCGACAATGACGGCAAGACCTCTTCACTAGATGTAGAAGGAGTCTTCATTCTTATAGGCATTACACCCAACAACAGTTGCCTCCCCCTTGACCAGCTCAAGGCTGACCAATGGGGTTTTGTTCCTGTCGACAATGAATGCAGAACCTGTATTCCAGGAGTCATGGCTGCAGGCGATATAGTCAGTAAAAATGTTCGCCAGGTAGTCAATGCAGCAGGAGAAGGTGCTGTTGCCGTTCTTGCCGCCGAAGCATACCTCAACCGACTAAAAGAAATATAGCAGGTACGACTGAATGAATATCAAGACCACATACTCAGGGCGATTCCATGTCATGCCATTGGCCGGCTGCCTACTTGCCAGCCTCCTTTTTCTTGGCGGCTGTAATTCGCTACCGGCTTTCCTCGATTTCAGATCAAAGGCCGACCTGGATCTTCAGGTTCCCTCTAAGACCCTGGCCACCCAAGGTATGGATGACTATAACGTCGGGAAATATTTTTCCGCTCTTGAATATTTCGAGGAGATCCTCGACCGCTATCCTTTCAGTGCAGAAGCAACACTGGCTGAACTGAAAGCCGCAGACTGTAACTATCACATGGGACGCTATCTCGAATCATTAGTCCTTTATAAGGAATTTGAAGAACGCCACCCGACAAACGAGGCAATTCCGTATGTGATGTTCCAGAAAGCAATGACTCACTACAAGCGCATTGACAGGGTCGACAGAGATACCACCGTTGCAACCGAATCCATAAAACTGTTCAACCAGTTACTGCGTGCCTACCCGAATTCGCCATACACGGCTGAAGCACAGGCCAGGATAAAAGCAGCCAGCGAGTTCCTTGCCAATCATGAATACTTTGTTGTTGAGTTTTATGTACGGACAGAAAAATTTGATCAAGCAGAAAGGCGATTGAACTATCTGCTCTCAATGTATCCTGAGTCGGGTGTTGCCGGCAAAGCAAAGGAACTGCTTGCACGCATCAAAGATGGCAACCCGCCCACCTCCGGCCTTAAAGACTGGTTCCCGACTCTGGCACTGCCTGAATGGTCGACATTCTATGAATAAAAAATAGTATTCAGCCACAAGTACTACAGAGAAAGCATAAAAAACAAGCCCTGCCCAATCAGCAATGATCAGGCAGGGCTTGTTCGCTTTATGGGAGTTGTTCCCTCAGACTGTTGAACCTTCCGGCAGCACCAAATCCCGGTCAAGGGAAACTTCCATGGCCCGCACAGGGCAAATAGGCACACACAGGCCACATCCCGTACATTTCTCTGCATCAAATATCACTTCCATTTCCGGCCTACGTAGATAGAGTGCCCCGACCGGACAGATTCCGGTACAAGCTCCGCATTGGAAACACTGCTTATCGTCGCGACGAATCTGTGTTGCCAAGCGTTCTGTCTGAACTCCAAGCCCTTTGAGAAAATCTATTCCTGCCTTCACGCTGGCTTTGCTGTTTCCTTTGAGCTCAAGAATCATCACTCCTTCACGTTGCAGAAGAATATCTGCTTTAAGAATATTGAACTCAATGTCATATTCCTTTACCAGCTGATAAATAAATGGTTTGTCACTGGTATCCTTGGGAAAACGTAATATATATATCTGGGTATACACGCATTATTCCTTCAATTGTTGTTTATCGGACAGATAGCTGTTTCCGGTTTATCGTCCGGACATGCTCAAAAAGATCTCAAGACGATCTATAAGGTACTCAAGAGAAGCGTTGGTATCAAGCTCAAGGAGTTGTTCAGGTAATAATTCATCAGGTTTTTCAAAAGTTGTTTTCTGCTGCAGGTAGATTTCCCATCGACCGTCGGATACCGCAGAAGGATCCATGATACGTTCCACAAGGCGTTTTTGGGTTACCTTCTCATTACAGAAACAGAGAATAAAATAAACATTGCAGATACCCAGAAATCTCTCGCGCACCCTGCTTCGCTCAACCCGACGCTGGTATGAACCGTCAAGCACCAGCCGTGAAACGGAATTGTCACCTTGGACCTTGCAGGCATTCATGAGCATGGCATCATACGTCTTGCGACTGTACTCTGGGGAATACAGTCCCGCTTCATATGATTCTTTACACTGTTCGGTACAATCAGCACCGGCAAGTTGTTTGCGAATAACATCTGTATTGAAATACGGATAACCGTTTCGCTCTGACCATATTTTAGCCAAATAACTTTTCCCCGAGGCCGTCAGGCCAAAAAATACGACAATATCTTTCATGGGTGACGTAACCGAACCGTAGTCATCATTCTGTTGCGTACTTTTCCGCAAGTTGAAAATATCTGCCTGCTTGCTGCAGGGCCTTTCTGGAGATCTCTGTTCCAACCCCGGAATCGTCTGAGGTCAGCAAACCAATTTTTCCACGCACATAAGCCCGGTAACATTTATAAAAATTGAGTACATCAAACACACCACTATCACCAGAGAGATCAACAAAATAATCTACGAAGAAGCGACTCAAGTCAGACCTGTTGTGAAAATCAAGATCCATCGCCAGAAAAGCGAGGTCTGCAGCGATATCTATACAACGTAGACTCTTGTTAAATTCTATACAATCGAAAATATGCACATTTTGATCCAGGCAAATATTGCCCGAGTGCAAATCCCCATGACACTCTTTTATGTAACCGGCCTTGCGGCGTTGCTCAAACAGCTCTTTACCTGAGAGGACATCGTCTGTGAATTCCTGCAACAGTCTGAATCTATCAGCACTCAAAGCAGTTCCACCCACAAATCTGCTTGTCTGCTTAAAATTATCACGGACAGCTTTACCGACCGCATCAACAGTACCGTACTGATGCTCCGGCTCAGCTATCGTCGCTGCAGTGTAAAACGGCATGAGGATTTCAACAATTTTTGCAAGATGATGAGTGAGCAACTTTCCCTCAGCAAGAATCCGCTCCATCATCAACTCCTCTGGCAGTCGCAGCATCTTGACCCCGTACTCAATCACCTCCCCCTGCCCATTAAGAGCAAAGCTTCCATCCTCTTCGGTTATGGCAATCGTCTCAAGATAAACCTCCGGACACAGCCTGCGATTTAAACGCAGTTCTTCCTCACAGTAGAAATGGCGATGTGCAAGTGTTGAAAAATCAAGAAATCCGAAATCGACAGGCTTTTTCCATTTATACACATACTTACCGGCAAATGTTATATACGACACATGCGTCTGCAGCAGTTGAACTTCATCTGCATCATGGGGATAACTGCTGCCCTTCAATAAATGACGGATGTATTCAGGCAGATGAGGTGATACCATTTTGAATACCCCCAGAAAGAAAAACATGCAAAATTGTTCTTTCCCTCTTCGAATTGGTCCTATCGCGATGCGGTGCAAACGTAAAACAGGTACACCCACTTTTCATTTTACCTCTCATCATGGTAACAAAAGTCAGTTGTCGAGTAAATAGTGACAAAATCTTTACCTTAGTTATCGATCGTGCTACTTATCACTTGTGAATCAAAACTATGCATCTTCGCTCTATTCAACTCCTGCACCCAGAAGGTCACTACGACGGAAAATGGATATATCAACGCTCACACAGCTCCTTACAGAGGTCCAGAAAGGTACATGTACAATCGATGATGCAATGATGAAATTCCGCCATTATCCTGCAGAATCTCTCCATAATGCCTGTATTGATCACCAGCGAACACTGCGGACAGGTCTTCCTGAAGTAATATATGGCTCAGCCAAAACAACTGAACAAATTATCACTATCGCCAAATCGATGATGAAACATAAGGGCCCGGTACTGGCGACGCGTGTTTGTGCTGAAAAGGCCGAAACTGTAATCCTGGCTATCCCTGAATTCCAATACAATCCGGAAGCGAGGATACTCTATTACCAGCCGACAGACGCTGTCACAGTCCAAAAAAGAGGGTATGTTCTGGTCATCTGCGCCGGCACTTCGGACACTCCTGTTGCAGAAGAAGCCAGTTTTACTGCCGAGTGCCTTGGCAACCAGGTAAACCGGCTATACGACACCGGCGTTGCAGGACTGCACCGATTACTCAATCAGCATCAACTGCTAAGTGAGGCAGCAGTAATTATCGTTGCTGCAGGAATGGAGGGTGCTTTACCCAGTGTGGTAGGAGGACTCGTATCCTGTCCTGTTATCGCTGTCCCCACATCCATCGGTTACGGTGCAAGCTTTGGTGGCATAGCGGCGCTACTTGGAATGCTAAACAGTTGTGCCCCAGGAGTTGCAGTGGTCAACATTGATAATGGTTTTGGTGCTGCCTGCATGGCAGATGCCATCAATCGCATCTAATTATGGTCTTTGCCCGCTCACCATGCAGGGGGCTACAGACAACCCATCAGCTCTGCCCGCGCCTGCAATTTGGGCTAAATAAGGCCAGGAAAGTAAATATTCTCCTCATAACCTTGCAAGAATCAGTCATCACGTTATAATCGCAAAGTTCGCCATCAGCACGTGGCACAAGCAGTATTGATTCATGAGTACCTAAACTTTTTATAGAAAATCTTCAGGACTATCAATGAACACATCACTCAAACTGAAACTTGGCCTTCTGGTCTCGTTGATTGTAATGTCAGTTGTCACGATTGTACCCTCATTCTATTCTTCCACACCGGATTGGTGGAAAACGTACATGGCACCTGAAGGGTTACGCCTCGGACTCGATCTGCAGGGCGGCATGCACCTTGTCTTAAAAGTCAATTTAGATAAGGCTCAGGAGAACACACTTGAGTTTGCTGCAAACGACATCAAGGACACCCTGACTGAACAGTCAATAAGTGCAGTAAGAACTCCATCAGGACAACCGGGAACCGTTATATTTACGCTTCCCAATACTGGAGCTCTTGAGCAGGTCACTACTCTCATTACAAATGATTTTCCTGATATCGCATTCAGAGTTGAAAGCAAAGACGGCAGTTTTCCACGCATATTTCTGAGCCTGAATGAAGACAAGATAGCCTATATCAAAACACATGCTGTTGATCAGTCTCTCGAAATCATCCGTAACAGAATTGACCAGTTTGGTGTGGCCGAACCCGTTATTATCCGGCAGGGGACTGACGAAATCGTTGTTCAGCTGCCAGGCGTAAAAGATCCTGATAGAGCGAAAAAACTTCTCGGTGATACTGCTCTGCTGGAATTCAAACTTGTGAGTGACTCAACCAGCCTCAATTTATCTCAGCTCATTGACCAGGCAACAAAGTCCGGACAGTGGCAAGATGGTGAAGACACCTCAAAACTGAATCGTGCCCTGCAGTCAATGCTGCCGGAAAATACCTCGATCCACTTTGAAAAAAATATCGACCCCGCTACTAATCGGGAAGTCATCACACCTCTTCTTCTTGAAAACAAGGTGCTGATGACCGGAGACATGGTCAAGGATGCTCAGGTCCGTATTGGCGGTACCTTTAATGAACCATATGTAAGTCTTGATCTCACCGGTCGAGGTGGCAAAGTTTTCGCACACGTTACAGAAAAGAATGTCAACCGGCGTATGGCTATTGTGCTTGACAATGTAGTTCGTTCAGCTCCCGTCATCCGTGAACGTATTGTCGGTGGATCTGCCCAGATTTCAGGTAGCTTCACACACGAAGACGCCTCTGATCTGGCAATCGTTTTACGTGTCGGTGCACTTCCCGCTCCCGTTGATATCATTTCAAACATGACGGTTGGCGCGAGCCTGGGTCAGGACTCAATCAATAAAGGTCTCACCTCAGGTGTCTTCGGAGCGATCCTTGTCCTCGGGTTCATGTTCATCTACTATCGTCTTTCAGGTGTTATTGCCAACTTCGCATTGGCTCTTAATATCCTTTTCCTCTTTACCGGTCTTGCAATTCTGAATGCAACTCTAACGCTACCTGGTATTGCAGGTATCATTCTCTCAATCGGCATGGCGGTTGATGCCAACGTTCTCATATTTGAGCGAATGCGTGAGGAATACAGTCTTGGCAAATCGGTCCGTTCAAGTATCGATACAGGTTTTGGTAAAGCCTTTCTGACGATTGTTGACTCACAGGTTACTACGCTTATCACGGCTATGGCTCTGTTCATGTTTGGAACAGGCCCTATTAAAGGTTTCGCTGTCACCCTCTCTTTGGGTATTGTTTTCAATCTGTTCACTGCACTGTTTTTCTCACGGTTGACGTTTGATACCATCAACTCAATCAATCCGATGAAAAACCTCCGCTTTATGCAGTTTAGTAAAAAGCCGAATATCGATTATATGCAACTGCGAAAGATCACTTTTATCGGATCCGGAGTTCTTGTACTGATAGGACTTTTTGCTTTCATCCAGATCGGACGCGGCACCGCCAACCTTGGCGTTGATTTTTCAGGCGGATCGCTGCTGCAGTACAAGGCAGAGCAGACATTCACTATGTCTGAAGTACGAAAAGCTTTCAACAGCAATGAAATGAAGGGCGTCAACCTGCAAAAGGTTGAGGATGAAAACAGACTGATCGTCAAAATCAAAAAAGATGAGAAAGTTGTAGCCAACCTCGATGAAACGGTAAGTGCACTTCTTTCCGCAGACCTCGGAGACAAAGGTTTCGTTCTCGAAAGCCAGTCTGAAATCGGCTCGTCTGTAAGTGCAGTTCTTCGTAACAAGGCTATACTGGCAATTGCTATTTCACTTGCCGGAGTCATTCTTTACCTTGCTATGCGATTTGACCTCCGGTTCGGTCTCGCAGCAGCAGCAGCAACATTTCATGATGTCATGGTTGTTCTTGGTATTTGCTGGCTCCTGGATATAGAAATAACACTCCTCATTGTAACTGCATTATTGACTATAGCCGGTTACTCGCTCAATGACTCGGTGGTTGTCTTCGATCGTATCCGTGAAAACATGATAAAATCTGATGATAAATCCCTCATTACTATAATCAACAATAGTGTTAATCAGGTTCTCAGTAGAACAATCGTAACATCATTGACCTCAGCCCTGACCTTGCTCGCTCTTTTCCTTATCGGCGGTTCAGTTATCCATGACTTCTCGTTTGCCTTATTGGCCGGTATACTCGTTGGTACATATTCCTCCATATTTATTGCCAGCCCGCTGCTGACCTTATGGAAGAAAAATTAATCTAAATAAATTTTACATAGAGAAGAATCACGATGGCACGCCCCCCGTTTCCAGATGCAGTATATCGTCTTAAGGCTGATGAACCGTTCAATTTCGACTGTCACCCCGGCGTTCCGTGCTTTACGGAATGCTGCAGGATGCTGGAACTTGCACTGACTCCATATGACGTCCTGCGATTGCGCCTTGGAACGGGACTCTCCTCTCAGCAACTCCATGATGAGTATATTATAGAGGAACGAGGGGAGCATGACATGTTTCCAAAATACTACCTCACCATGGTTGATGACGGAAGAGCCAGTTGCGCCTTCGTAGATAAGAAAGGATGTAAAGTTTACGAACACCGGCCAGGGGCTTGCCGCGCATATCCACTTGGCCGAGCCGCAGTCCGTACACGAAGCGGGGAATTAAATCAGCACTTCGTACTGATGAAAGAGAATCACTGCAAAGGGTTTGCAGAGCCTAAAGAAGAGACACCTTTCAGGTACTCTGAAGAACAGGATCTGATCGTCTATAATCGTTACAACGACGCGCTAGCGACTCTTATTCAGCATGAGAAAATCAGACAGGGCCTATTTATGCCCACTGACCATCAGCTTCAAAATTATTTTCTCGCTCTCTATAACATTGATGTTTTCCGCGCCGAACTGCAAAGCGGGAAACTTAACACAGACCAGTATCCTTCAGAAGTACTGAAAGACGATGAAAAACTGCTGCTTTTTGCTATCGAGTGGTTAACAACTCAATTTTTCCCGGATAGCGAATAGCAGCCCGCCCATTAAAGAGACAGACACAGTTTCATGCTCAAGACAATCATTCTCGACTGCGATGGCGTAATGTTTGATTCCCGAAATGCGAATCGCCATTATTATAATTATTTACTGACAAATTTCGGGTTCAGCGAAATGGATGAAGCTGAACTCAATTTTGTCCATATTCACAATGTATACGACTCTGTAGCACACATATTTCGTGATCATGCAAGAGTAGACATTAAAGATGTGCACAATTTCAGGAAAATTAACAGCTACTTGCCCTTTCTGAAATATATGACGATTGAACCTGATCTGGTTCAATTTCTCGAGACAACGCGGGAGAAGTATAATCTGGCGATAGCCACAAATAGAACCGATACCATGATCCCGCTCCTGCATGAGTTCCATCTTGAACAATACTTTGGTAAGGTTATGACTGCAGACAACTCACGCAAACCAAAACCTGCTGCTGATCCACTC
>JBFHGS010000165.1:0-11297 GCA_041582995.1 Desulfopila sp.
CAACGAAAGAGATAAGCAGTTTTACAGGTCAATCAAATCGTAGCAATTCTCTCCAGAAAAGTGCTACTATCATCAAATGTAACGGATAGTTGCTTTAAGTGAGAATGTGTTTTACAGACTCGCTTGGGCGTTCAGCGACCTTAGGAGGATGAATGAATCATTCACAGCTCAAATGGCGATTGTTCAATATGATGGTAACATTCAGCGGCAGTCTTGTGTTCTGTTCCGCTCCGGCTCTTGCCGCTCAGCCATCAGAACCGGTAAATGCAGTTACAACGGTTGAGAAATATCTTAAACCTGTGATCGATATCTTCCACGGCAACCCATGGCTGCAGGGCTTTGTCGCTATTCTACTGACGTTTACAGTAGCATCAATCATCACCTGGCTCCTGTTCAAAATAATTCGTAACATCACCACACGCACAAATATCGATCTTGACGATCAGGTAGCAACCTTGCTGCATCCACCAGTTTATTACACCCTTCTGGTCAGCGGTATCTCATATGGGCTTCACCTGATGCCACTGACAGATAATATTGAAAATATCTCTACCAGAATTGTCCATACAGCCGGAGTACTGGTCTGGGTCATCTTTGTCAGCCGCCTTGCTTCACTGCTGCTTACCCGCGTTGCTCTGATATCCCATAAAGTATCATTCCTTCAGCGAAGAACTCTCACCCTTTTTGATAACGGCGCCAAGATCATCATTTTTTCTGCTGGCCTGTATGCAGTATTTGTAATCTGGAAAATTGATATGACCGCCTGGCTTGCCTCGGCAGGTATTGCCGGTATCGCCGTCGGCTTTGCAGCTAAAGATACTCTCTCAAACCTCTTTTCCGGCGTATTTATACTCGCTGATGCTCCTTACAAAGTCGGCGACTACATCGTTCTCGACAACAAAAATCGTGGTAAGGTCAGCCACATCGGCCTGAGAAGCACACGCATTCTGACTCGTGATGACGTTGAAATTACTGTGCCAAACTCAATTATCGGCAACACCACCATTATAAACCAATCAGGCGGTCCACATGAGAAGCTTCGCATCCGGCTTAAAATTGGTGTTGCCTACGGAACAGACATTGACGAGGTTCGGGATATCCTCATGCAGGTCGCTACTGATGAGCCGCTCATTTGCCGCAACCCTGCACCACGAGTCCGTTTCAGAGTCTTTGGAGCCTCAAGCCTCGATTTCGAACTACTCTGCTGGATACCTAACCCGGAACTTCGCGGCCGGGCAATGGATAAACTCAACTATGCGGTATATAAGAAATTCAGTGCCGCGCATATTGAAATACCCTATGCCAAACAGGACCTCTACATAAAAGGGTTACCGGAAAAAGTTCTGACAGCGTCTGCAGCACTGGGAAGCTCTAACGATACAGCGTAACACCTGAAAGGATACTCAGCAACATTACGTCGGTCTTTGGCGATACCATAGTTACCGGTCTGCTGCAAATAGTCTACTGAACGGCACAGTCCTGAATCACTCTCATAAGTAGTAGCTACAAAGGGCCCGCGACAGAACTCAAATCAATATTTGCAAAAAACCTGAGAGAAAACATCCTGAGAAGGATATTGCGTAAACTGCTCATCAGCAGATCAACTTCACAAGCCCAAACCCTCACCAAGAGACACTTTCTTAACACGTATTACCAATACAGTTATAATTATTAGGGATTGACATGCCTGGCCTTAATTTGTAAATGTTTTTCGGGCAAACACCTCATGGTCTATCAATTAGTCCAAAAACAGGTTACTCCTCTCGCTGCAAAGGGGAGCAAATACTTGCATGTTCGACACACAGTTACCCGCATTTCTCCCGAGCATTTTTTCATTTGCAATGAAATGCATAATAGCAAGCTGATACGATATATCATTGCCGTATACAATGAACTCGAGGCCTGACACAGGTCAGTTCATACCTCGCCTTCTTATAATGTTTGGTCAGCTATAATACTATCTGGCTGCCGGAACCTGCTCTTGTCTGTGACTGGTTTAAACGTTTTGTCTGACATGCCCGAACTCATAAGAAATGCTGGTTAAAACATGAAGGTGTTCACTAAATTCAATCAAGGATAACGCGACCCGGTCCTTCTATGTACCCCATTAACTAAGGAGAAACGCCTATGTTTGGAAAAATCATGGCAACAATTGTTACTGTGCTCTTGATCGCATCTTCTGCCCAGGCAGAGAAAACCCTGCGGCTCACACTGCAACTGCCAGCGACACATCATCTCGGACTCAACGTCCAGTCGTTTGCTGATGAAGTGGCTGCAAAAACGAACGGCGATTTGAAAGTAGAAATCTATCCATCTGCCCAGCTCTATAAAGACAGCGAAGTTCCCCAGGCGGTGGCTTCCGGTGCTGTCGACATGGGCGTAGCATCTGTAAGCCAGTTTGCCGGAACCATTCCAGCTGTCGACCTCTTCTATGTACCCTTTCTTTTCAACAGTCAGGAAGCCTTAAACAAGGCTGTTGCCAAAGGCAGCACTGTTCGCCAGCCCCTTGATGATGCAATTCTCAATACGGGTGCCCGAGTCATGTGGTGGCAGGCATATGGCGGTTCGGTTATTTTAAGTAAAGATACCCCTATCACCACTCCCGCTGATCTTAAGGGAAAGAAAGTCAGGGTTTTTTCAAAAACTCTTGGAGAACTCATCACCGCAGCAGGTGGTGCGCCAACCTCGATATCAGGCTCAGAGCAGTTTCTTGCCTATCAACGTGGAACTGTTGACGCAGGACTGACCGGTGTTACAGCCGTAAAAAGTCGCAAACTCTTTCAGGTTATGGACTATATGACTGCAACCAAATCAATGGTTGACATCGAGTTTATTGTCCTCATCAACGAAAAAACATGGCAATCACTGACAGATGAACATCGTCAGGTCATGGAGACTGCTGCAGTCCGGGTTGAAAAAGAGCTCCGTGATAAAATGGCACAGCTCGAGGCAGAATCGTTTGAATTCTCAAAAGATAAAATCAAAATCGTTGAACTGAATGATGAGCAGATGGCGGAGTGGCAACTGCTTTCTGCACCAGTAGTCGAAGCATTTGTTAAAAATGCGGGAGACCTTGGACAACAGGTTGTTGACGCAGCCAGAGCCATCAAATAAACAGCCTCAACAGATGCAGACGGCCTGCCCGTCTGCAGGATCAAATATGGTAACTGCAATATCCTCTCTCAGCTCACTCTGCGGTAAGATCGCAGCCTGGCTTTTCTTTAGCATCGGCCTGATCATCATCTACGAAGTGATTGCACGATACGTCTTTATCAAACCAACTATATGGGTTGAAGAAATGTCACGCTTCCTGCAGATATGGGCTACATATCTTGCCGCGGCATATGCCTTGAAGAACCGGCATCTCATTACCATCAGAGTGGTTCAGGATAAACTCCCTCATGGTTACAGGCTGATAACGGAAGTTTTTTCCCTTTCAGTCATTGCCCTGTTTTCGCTCATTGCAATATGGCATGGATCTCATACGGTTCTCGAATCTATCCGTATTGGCAGAGCGTCTTCCACCATGCTGAGCGTTCCTCTCTGGATGACCGAAATAGCAATACCGATAGGTTTTGGCCTGCTTTTTTTACAGGTCGTGGCAGAGATGACAATGCTCTTCGCCGGAACGTCGAAAGAAGAAGGCGTGGGGGCTGAAAAATGAGTGCATTATTAATTCTGGCAGTCCTTCTTACACTTTTATTTTTCGGTGTTCCGGTAGCTTTTGCCTTGGGTGGGCTTGGCGTCGCCCTTCTCTGGTTGGCAGATATTCCAACCATCATGGTATCCCAGGCCCTCTATTCAACTACAGACAGCTTTGTACTCCTTGCTGTGCCACTCTTCCTTCTGATGTCAAACATCCTGTTGAAAGGTGGTGTCGGTCGGGACCTTTTTAATGCAGTCCAGAGCTGGGTCGGTCATTGGCCGGGAGGTTTGGGGATCGCGACCATAATCAGTTGTGGTATTTTCTCTGCGATATCAGGATCTTCAGTGGCAACAGCAGCCACCATCGCTACCGTTGCCATTCCTGAGATGGTTGAGCGTGGCTACAATAGGTCCTTTGTACTCGGGCTTCTGGCTGCTGGCGGAACGCTTGGAATACTTATTCCACCCTCTATCCCTTTGATCCTGTATGGGGTTATCACTGAGGAATCCATCGTCGACCTGTTTATGGCTGGGGTAGGCCCCGGCCTGCTGCTCATGGCTTTGTTTATTCTCTTTTGCCTGGGCTACGCCCGTTTTGGCAACGGATATCAACCAAGTCCTAAAGCAGAATGGAAGGAACGACGTAAAGCTACGGTCAGAGCCCTGCCAACAATCCTGCTCGCTGCAATCGTTATAGGCGGGATCTATATCGGGGTGTTCACTCCGACTGAATCGGCTGCGGTCGGCTTTATCGTTTCACTTATCATTGTTTTCAGCCTGCGAACAATGACCTGGAAAAAATTACAGACGGCTGTCATGGAAGCAATGGCCACGACTGTAACAATCTTCCTCATCATTGCCGGAGCAAAGGTTTTCGGAAAGGCTATCACCCTGTATCGTATCCCACAGGAACTTTCCCTGGCCATAACTAATAATATTGCTGACACCGGCCTTTTTATTCTGGTGGTTTGTCTGGTACTTTTGCTTATAGGATTTTTCCTCGAATCCATCTCCATGCTTTTGATCATGGTACCGGTTCTCCACCCTGCTCTCAGATCAATGATGATCGACCCAATCTGGTTCGGTATTCTTTTTGTAGTAATGATCGAATGTGCCTTGATCACCCCACCAGTCGGCATGAACCTCTTTGTCATCCAGGCTGTCGGTAAGGTCAAACTCAACGAGGTTGTACGTGGAGTCTGGCCGTTTATTTTAATAATGTTCGGTATGGTAATAGCTATTTATCTGGTACCGGATATCGTCCTCTACATCCCATTCAAGCTTTAATAAATATGCGATCAACAACTCAACAACTACGGGACCTGCTCCAGGGACCCTCTATAATCACCATGCCGTGCTGCTATGATGCACTCTCTGCTGCGCTTATCGAAAGGGCAGGTTTCCCGCTCACCTTCATGAGTGGCTTTGCAGTCTCTGCTGCCCGCCTGGCTTTACCTGATACCGGCCTGATCAGCTTTGGTGAAATGGCCTCCCAGGCACGGGCTATAACTCAAGCGGTTTCTATACCTGTCATTGGCGATGGTGACACCGGCTACGGCAATGCCATGAACGTCAAACGAACCGTACGTGAATATGCCGCTGCAGGCCTCGCCTGTGTAATGATCGAAGACCAGTTGGCCCCGAAACGATGCGGACACACGCAAGGAAAAGAGGTCGTTGGTTTTGAGGAAGCCTGCATACGCCTTCAGGCAGCTGTCGATGCAAGAGACGAAGGAGCAGACATTCTTATAATGGCTCGAACAGATGCCCGTGCCACACACGGTTTACCTGAGGCTATTCGTAGAATTCAGGCTTTTCGCCAGTTAGGTGCAGATATAGTATTTTTGGAAGCACCAGAATCAATCGAGGAGATGCACGAATTCTGCAGCTGTACTGATGGACCGAAAATGGCCAACATGTTGGAGAATGGAAAAACACCCATTCTTCCACCCGACGAGCTCAACGATATTGGATTCAAGATAGCAGCCTATCCCCTCACCTTACTGCTCGCTGTTCTTCCAGCAATAGAGAAGGCCTTGACTGCTCTGAAAAACGGGAAAACGCCGCCTGAGATGGCGAGTTTCGAACAGCTCAAAGAGGTTGTTGGCTTTCATAAGTACTACCAGGAAGAACAGCGCTACTCTAAATCGTAATTCTGCACCACACGTTTCCTGGAAAGCTGGAACCAGGAAAGTCTGGCTCAGATAAAGACTGTATAGAGTTTTGAATTTGGATATCACAATATAAATATAGAGGCTATCACTCAGGTTACTGGCACTGATAACAGAAGGAGAGACATCAGGTGATTAACGACTATCTTATCTATGTTGTGCTGGCGATCACAATCACTGCCATCCCTGGTCCTGCGGTAATTTTAACGATTAAAAACAGCATACGATATGGTTTCAAAATTTCTATTGCAGGAATTTTGGGTAACTTTATTGCCATGATCACCTTGGGCTCTATCTCAGCTCTCGGGTTGGGTGCACTCGTTCTGGCCTCCTCCAGAATCTTCACTGCGGTGAAGATTCTGGGGTGTATGTACCTAATCTATCTTGGAATAAAGGCATGGAATGCGCCAGCTCTACAACATGACGCACTCAACCACGCTGGCTATCAGAACACCAAAGAATTTTTCCCGGTGTTTAAAGAAGGTTTCTGGGTCGGGATGAGTAACCCCAAAGCTATAGCATTCTTTACAGCACTGTTTCCTCAGTTTATCGATCATTCAAGATCCTTTTTCCCGCAATTTCTTACTCTTATTTTTACTATTGAAGGTATTTCATTCTTTATTTTATCAGCCTATGCCCTCGTATCATCAGGAACTTCGCATTACCTGTATAAAGAGAACTCAATGCGTTTTTTCCATAAGCTCACAGGCGGTGCCTTTATAGGCTTTGGTATTGCCTTACTGTATGAAAAATAGCAACTATGAGAGAAAGAGAGGTATATTATGGTCAGTTTTTTTCAATAGCTGATCCTTAACCAATCATCCTTACTGACGACAACACGCTGACATACCCATAAGCAACTAACATTAAAAGATTTTTCACTTCACCAATCTCTGTAAAATAGTATTGACAACTATCAAACCTGCTCATATAATCAGCTCATATTTTTGCGGGAATAACTCAGTGGTAGAGTGTCAGCTTCCCAAGCTGAAGGTCGCGAGTTCGAATCTCGTTTCCCGCTCCAGCAAACTCAAGGGCTTACGTTAATTCGTTAGCCCTTTTTTATTTTCAGTTTGGCCGTTGGGACACGCTGGCAACATCACTTTAATTGACATACACGTGGTTTTACCCCTCACGTTGCTCATGATTGGATTTCATCAAATAATGCCGTTTCGATGACAACCGCCAACGTATCTTCAACACCCCAATCTTCTGTTTTTCAGTGTTTCCAGCCTGAACAATTCCTTTGTTTTAAAATCCTTTTTTGATTCCCCCTCTTTTTCAGCAAATATCATTTTCAGACGATGATAGCACCATATTGCTGAACATAGGACCAACCGATGGATTGGGTATCCCCTGGCCGCTGATTTAAGCACTCATTGCTGGCACTATCCCGGTCATTGGGCTGTATGCAGGCTGCTCGTCAGCGCCGATCCGTGAAATATTGATACCCTGCAGTCGATAGTACTCAGCCACCTCGATTTCACTCAAGCTTGCCGTTTCCAATGCCGTGCGGAACTTGCCCTGAGAACTCCAACCCACAGTGGTGTCGTCAAAATCCTGCATCATCCGACCTTCTTTTCTTACCCTGTTGTTCCAAACGTACAGGGTTGGTCAGAGATCTGAAGGAAAGTGCCTACAGAGTTCGAATTGTTCTTTACTAATTGCACCGGTCAACTTATAGTTAGCATGCTAACTATTAGCATATTAAGCATTAGCATCCTAATTATTAATTGAGGCATTATTTTGGTAACTCAAAAATTCAATTTTCATTTACATCTGCACTTCGCGCATCTTCTCGAAGAGCGCTTACGTATCCGGCTCGCCCCCCTTGGCATTCATCATCGACAGGCCCGTATTCTCGGTGTTCTCGGAATGATGGGGCAGGCATCCCAAGTGGCGTTAGCTCGCGAATTTGGATTGACTGCTGCCAGCATGAGCACGATGACATCTCGTTTGTTGGCAGCGGGTCTTATCGAGAAGGATGTCGACGCACAGGAACAGCGCAGTAATGTGCTCAAGCTCACTCAACACGGAAAAAGCCTGCTCAAGCAAATTCACCAGGAATGGGAAAAAATCAACCGTGAATGCACCGAAGTGATCGGTGAAGAGAATGCCGCCCAATTTACCGATTTATCCATGCAACTGCGAAACGCATTTGGAGGTTCAACACCGGGCAAGAAGTGTCTGGATGAAAACCGTCAGCACCAGCCAAGCAACCGGAAGAACGCGCAAATATAAGCCCCATGATGCAACCAGAATCATCGTCTACACAAACAGAGAATACCATTATGCGAAAAACCCTCAGCACCTTCTGTGCATACCCCGGTCCAGGCCGGGTACTGTCAACCACAATCAAGCTGCTGGCACTGGCGTTAACGCTTGCTTCCTGCAATCAGGAGCCAGCATCGGCACCTGAAAAAATGCCACCAGTGGAAGTCGTGGCCTACACCGTCAAGAATAGCCAGGTGCCTGTTTCAAGTGAGTTGACCGGACGCGTGTCAGCGGCCGTCACCGCCGAAATACGGCCCCAGGCGGGAGGTATTGTTCGTAAGCTCCTGTTTACAGAGGGCAGTGAAGTCAAAGCAGGACAAGTGCTGTACGAGATCGATCCGACGTCTGCGCAGACTACCGTCAGTGATGCTGAAGCAACGCTTTCCAGCGCAAAGGTAGCCGTCGCCACTGCCAAAGCCAAAGCGGTGCGTTATCGCGAACTGGTCAAAATTGAAGCAGTAAGTCAGGAAAGCGCTGAGGAAGCGGAAGCATCCTACAAACAGGCGCTATCGACGGTAGCCTCTGCCGAGGCCAATCTGAAGGCTGCCAAAACTTCGTTGTCTTACACTGACGTCACGTCCCCAATTAATGGTCGTATTGGACGCTCCAGTGTGAGCGTAGGTGCACTGGTCACAGCTAACCAGACTACCGCACTCACCACCGTACAGCAGCTGGACCCTGTCTACCTGGATGCTACACAATCGGCCAGTGAGTTCCTGAGTATTCGCCGGCAATTTGATAAAGGTGAAGTCAAACTGGAGGACAACAACTCCGTCGTACGACTGATCAAGCCTGACGGCAGTATCTATGACCAGATTGGAAAACTGGAATTGGATGACGCCAGTGTGGATGAAACAACTGGCACGGTGACCGTACGTTCAAAATTCCCTAACCCGAATAACGAATTGATCCCTGGAATGTACGGAAAAATACGAATCGAAGGCGCGGTCATGCAGGAAGCATTACTGGTGCCGCAGGTGGCCATCAGACGCGACGTCAAAGGTAATGGGCTGGCCTATGTGATTGATGAAAACAATACCATCGAAGAACGAACCGTAACCACAGGTCACACTATGGGTGATCAGTGGATCGTTGAAAGCGGTTTACAGGCGGGTGAACGTATCGTCGTGGAAGGATTGCAAAAAGTTCAGATCGGTTCCGTGGTAAGCGTCGCTGAAGAAACAAAAGAGGCGTCTGCCTTAACCCCCACTTCGGAGTGATAAAGCATCATGTCTCAATTTTTCATTAATCGCCATATCTTAGCGATGGTCCGGTTGGCGACGATGACGTCATTCAAAAACAGCACGAAACCAAAAGTACTGAAGCGACGCCATAAGGCTGGAAACCGGGAAAGAAAACACTTAAACCCGGAGTTGAATGAAAAAACAACGTACTGGCCCAAAGATACGTGTTTAGATTTTTTTAGGGCAGTACGTTGTAGTCCTGCGACAATGCGATATCCTGAAAAAATTGCAGGACGCTTATATTATTTTGACATCCCCATTTCTTTAGGGAAAGAACTGCAAGAACCGGTCAGAATTTCAGACGTAACACCACAGTATTTCATCGGTTTTCTCATAAAGCAGGTCGTCTCGTATGGAACAGGTAATAATCAAGAGAAGTTGCAAAGAGAATAAGATGTACAGTTGTCTACTCGTGCCTAACACTCACAACACCCATGTCCCACTCTGTGCGCTTCTTACTACTTTTTCAAGCACTCGCATGTTATTTACAGCATCTTCTAACGGTACCGGAACTTCTGTGTTCTTCAATATCGCCAAAGAAAAGGCATCAGCCTGCAGGGTGTACTGATCACAGATCCCGAAAACAATTTCCTGAATATCTTGCCCTCTTTGGTGCCATAACCGACACGGTGCATCAGGAGGAGCATTAAATGGTATCTCAATCTCTACCCTGCCTTCTGTGCCGATAATATTGACCCGCTGGTATGGCGCCAACTGTGTAGAACAGGTAAACGTTGATGTGCCACCAGTAAAATCAAGAATTCCCGAGGTGAGATAATCTGTGTTAAACTTATCATCGTAGCGTATTACCCCAAATACTCTCCGGGGTTCATCGCCAAAAATAAAGCGCGAAAGGGATATACAATAACAGCCTATATCCATCAAACCACCGCCACCAGCTTCAGCGATGTTACGAATGTTGTCAGAATCGACATTGTAATAGGAAAAGAACGATTGAATAGTCTGCACAGTCCCGATCTTGCCATCGCGCACCAGTTGCAGTACCTTTTTCCATTGCGGATGTTGACGATACATAAATGCTTCCATCAGCTTCAGCTCTGTATATGAACCGGAGACTTTCAGCAGTCTCTCTGCGTCAACAGAGTTAAGGCTGATCGGTTTTTCACATAAAACATGCTTGCCAGCCTCCAGAGCCTTTATACACCAGTGCACATGCAGATGATTTGGCAGTGGAATATACACAGCTTCAATGTCACCATTTGCAAGAAGTTCCTCATATGAACCGTAGGCCAGCGGGATGGCGAGCCGAGCAGCCGCAGTTTCTGCCTTCTTCATATTTTGTGAAGCTATTGCCACGACATCGCAGTAATCACTTTTCTGCATTGCTGGAATTACTTTTTTAACGCCAATGCTGGCTGTACTCAACACTCCCCAACGAACCTTTTTCATACACTTACCTTTGTAATGGTTTTGCTGGTGCTACACTGGAAATAGTAGAGGTACTTTCAAAACTCAGGAAGTCACAACAATATTAATGGTATCGTGCTTCAGGCAAACAGGTTATTGCGTCCTCTATATTTAAAACGCTCGCCAAACAGTACAAAACAACCAATTAAAAACACACTCTTTACATGTAATGGCACACGAAGAAGAAAACCATTGCCCTGCTACTCATCGCGTGTATCAAGAGCATCCCGAATCGCTTTCGCCAGTTCAGATCTGCTGACCGGCTTCATCAGGAATAGATGTGCACCCTTATCTGCAGCATCTTTTTTGCTCATTTTTTCACTAAAACCGGTGCAGACAATAACAGGTATTCCAGGGTTTATGGCATGTATTTCACGTATAAGCTGATCTCCGGTCATATGCGGCATTGTCATATCGGTAATGACCAGATCAAAATCTTCAGGATGAGCTGCAAAGACCTTAAGCGCATCTACACTGCTTGTCAGAGAGGTCACCTGGTAACCGAGACGCTGGAGTATATTGGTTTCCAGATCGA
>JBFHGS010000166.1:0-11253 GCA_041582995.1 Desulfopila sp.
GTCCATGGGCCTGGTCAC
Organism: Desulfopila sp.; assembly: GCA_041582995.1. Classification (GTDB taxonomy): domain Bacteria; phylum Desulfobacterota; class Desulfobulbia; order Desulfobulbales; family Desulfocapsaceae; genus Desulfopila. The sequence goes on from JBFHGS010000166.1 coordinate 19, forward strand.
AGCTGTCTTTGGTGGTGTGGTTCGTGATGTGCTTGCTCACCGACCAACAATGTTCAACAATACTGAAATGTATGCAACACCTGTAATCCTCGGTTGTTCACTCTATGTGCTCTTTTTGAAGATAGGAGTAAACTCGCTTGTATCTTCTATTCTCTGCATGGCGTTTATCGTCTTTTTACGAATCTACACTCTCATAAAGAAGATTAATTTTCCATCCTGGCTGGTTATGAAATAATTTTCAATGATTCCCTCTGTCGAGGGATAATCTGAAAATCCAGGTTATGAAGTCAATTTTGTTCAAGACGGGATTATCTGCTGCGATTACTTTGCTGAGAAATCAAGGCTGGAACAGGGAGCAGGTGAATATCTGCTTGCATCAGATAACTCAACAATGCCATTTTTATGAAAAGAAAAGTAATAGAAGAAATTGAGGATTTTGTAGCAAACTATCAGTTGAACGAATGTGTTTCCACACGCTGGGGTGTTCCACTCGTGGGATTTGCTGCAGCAAATGACCGGATGTTCAAGGAACTCCGTAAGCTGGTTGGGCCCACTCACGCTGTACCTGAGGATATTCTGGCCGAAGCCGGAACTGTCATCTCTTTTTTCCTGCCGTTCCCTAAAGAGGTATCCCGTTCCAATATCAAAGATCGTAAAAGTTCTGTTGAGTGGGCGGTAAGCTATGTGGAAACAAATGTACTGATACAGCAGTTGAGCTCGCATCTGCAACAATTTTTCGAGAAGAAGGGAGAGCGCTCCGTTTCCATCCCGGCGACCCATAATTGGATCGAAGACAAGTTAATAAGTAACTGGTCTCATCGGCACGTTGCCTATATCGCTGGTCTGGGAAGATTCGGCCTCAATAACATGCTTATCACGGATAAAGGATGCTGCGGGAGAGTCGGTAGTTTTGTCACCTCAGCTGCAATTAAGCCGGATAGTCGCCCGGAGCATGAAGCTTGTCTGTATAAATATGACGGCAGCTGTAAGAAATGTACGCAGAAATGTGTAAATGAGGCCCTTTATGAAGGTTCATTCGATAGATTTAAATGTTATGAAATGCTGCTTGAGAATGTGGAGGAACATACGTCTGTCGGTTATGCGGATGTTTGTGGTAAATGCTTGGTTGCCGTACCCTGTTCACATAGTAATCCGGTGAAGTTGAAGATGCGTTCACAGGATAATGGCAATAGATAAAATGCATAAAGATAGCATGTTATGAAGTAAAAACGAAGAGGCAGGAGCAATGGCAACAGAGATAAAACCAATAGTTTCTTTTGACGAATCATTCGGCAGACTTGATATTCGGGTAGGTAGAGTGGTCGAGGTTGAATTAGAAAATCAGACACATAAACCGACGTACAGGATGGTGGTGGATTTTGGCAAGTTTGGCAGAAGGATAAGTTACGGACGTTTCACTCAGCACCCTATTGACGAAGTGAAGGACCGACTTGTGCTGGGAGTTCTGAATTTTGAGCCACGCCAGATGGGCCCTGTCACCTCAGAGGTGTTGATTCTCGGGGTGCAATACCCGAAAGCTGAGAGTGGTGAAGCTACCTTTGTGTCACCCGCTGTGAACGCTAAAGTCGGGAGTAAGTTGTTTTAGAACATTGTCACTGTGTATTGATTGCCTGTAACTGGTAGATTCAACTCTGTTGAGGGATATTTTTTAAAAATCAACTGACTACAGAGAGTATTTAACAGTAGTACAGGTCTGTTATTCCGGAAAACAAAACGTTATTGTTCGTATATCCGGAAAAAATGAACGGGAAAAGTATCTATATCTTTTTATCTAAGAATAATTATCAAAACATATCGTGTATTTAGTTTTTTTATTTTATTCTGGCTCTGTATGTGCATATCACAATGTAGACATACGTCAAACAATAGTTACATTGTAGTATGAACTGGTATTGCCCTTTAGGAATATGTGTTTTAGGCCATTGTTCCAACGCAGGGTGAATATGTGTAAAGGAGTCTTGAGTATGAAAAAACAGATAGCGAAAGCATTTGCACTGGCAATTCCATTCGTGATTTTAACGGTAGGTTCAGTTTTGGCGAGTCCATTTACAATTAATTCACAATTGATTGGTGACCCTAGAAGTGGAAATCCAGACAACCTGATAGTAGATGTGACTATAACTGGAGATACCACTTCAAATCAAACCATGTGGACGGTAGATATTAATTCTCCGTTACACCCGAATATTAAACTTGATGCTTTTTTCTTTAATCTGGATGTTAACCCAACCTTGTTGACATTCTCTGATTTTTCTCCAGGAACAGTGTGGTTTGTTACTAACCCTGCTACTAATGCCCAAGGCTCTGGCAGTGCAGATTTTCACTTTGAAGCAGATAAATCTGGACCCGGTGGTCAAAATAACGTAACAAATAGTATAAACCTGACTTACAAAGCAACTCTGTCTTCAGGTTTCTGGACTGAGAACATGTTTCTACTTGCTTCGAGTTCGACGAGTAATGACAGCGATCTTGGTTCATTCCAATTGGGTGCTCATCTTCAAAGCCTAGTTGCTGGATCAGGGCAAAGTGATAGCGGATTTGCAGCTGGGGACTACACGGGAACACCTACAAATCCGCCAACTGACCCGGTTCCTGAACCAACGACCATGCTCCTTTTTGGTGCTGGCCTGGCTGGTCTTGCAGGAGTGAGTCGTAAACGAAGAAAAGTGTGAAAAACCTACTGTCGATGAATGACAGCCTCTCGTAGAAGGTAAAACAGTTGGTTGTAGCAGTACAAAATGTTAGAGAAAGATACTCAAAAGGTGAATCTCGTAAGAGGTTCGCCTTTTGTCGTTTTTTACAAATTATCCATCAGGATTTCATTGCCGGTTTTGTTGCGAGCCATATTGTATGTCTTCGTCCTTTTCCAGGTTTGCGGGCACGTACCGTGACAACTTCAGGACGAAAGTTGCACTTCTTTAGCTTGTGAGTAAATCCGTCATCCGGCCCATAAGACCAGACAGCAAGAATCCCTCCGGGCTTAAGTGCCGCAAAAGTATTTTTCAGTCCTGAAAGACCGTAAAGGCGATCATTTCCTTTACTGGTCAGTCCTTCGGGACCGTTGTCGACATCAAGAACGATTGCATCCCAGGCGGACTTCTTCTGCTTGATTATTTCAACGACGTCATTTTGCTGAACAGAAACCCGTGCATCTTCCAATGGTTTGCCGGCAAGATGACCAAGATATTCTCTGTTCCATCTGACCACTGCCGGCACAAGTTCAGAAACGGTGATACGTGCATTGGGGCCGGAGTGTTCAAGTGCTGCAGCTAAAGTATAGCCCATACCCAGACCACCAATAAGAATGGTCGGCTTTGATGTTTCCTGCAGCCGGCTGCAACTGAGTTCGGCCAGAGCATCTTCAGAGCCATGCTGGCGGCTGTTCATCAATTCAGTGGTAGCTGTACGGATTGAATATTCTGTATCGCGTCTGCGCAATATCAGTTCGCAATCGTCTCCGGGTACGGTGGCTCTATCAAGTTCTTCCCAAGGTTTCACACTATTCTCCTACGATGCAATGGACCAACCCGCATGTATCATCAGTTCCTGCGATGTCAACTTCACCGTTTTCTACCGCTGTTTTTCTTACGTGTACTTCCCTGGTTGGGTACGGTGGATGTAGCCTCACCCCGGCGCTTCTGGTTTCCTCGGCCGGCAGGAGCAGTCTGAGGTGTATCAGCAGCCTCTGACTTGCCGCGCCTACGAGGTGGTTTAGTACCTCTTTTTCCGGAATCAGCGGTGCTCCGTGATTGCGAAAATTCACTATCTACCTTCGGTTTTTTGGGTTTCTTAGGCTTTTTCGGTCGTGGATTTTTCAACTCAGTCAAGGGGACGTTGTGTTTAGGCACATATCCCGTTTCGACTTCACGCACCAGCAACTGACGGATAAGCGTTTCAATTGCACTGAGCAGCGGCACCTCGTCAGCACTGACCAGTGATATCGCTACCCCTTCCATGCCTGCACGACCGGTGCGGCCGATGCGGTGGATGTAATCTTCAGCAACTTTGGGCAGATCGACATTGATTACGTGTGATAACTCAGAGATGTCCAGGCCACGCGATGCGATATCGGTTGCAACAAGCACCCGGATTTCGTTTGCCTTAAAGGCGGCGAGCGCTTGAGTACGGGCTCCCTGGCTTTTATCACCATGGATTGCCAGGGCAGGGATTCCGGCACCTGCGAGAGTTTTCACCAGCTGGTCGGCTCCGCTTTTGGTTCTGACGAAGGCCAGTACCTGCTGCCAGTCATTGTTGCGAAGGAGATGACAGAATAAACCGGACTTTTTACCCTTGTCCACCTCGTATACCCATTGCTTGACGCTTTTTGCAGCAGAGTTCCGTGGATTCACTTCGATCTGTACCGGTTTCTTCAGCAGTTTGTCCGCGAGGGTGCGTATTTCACTGGAAAAAGTTGCAGAAAAGAGCAGGTTTTGTCGTCTGGCGGGAAGCAGATCAAGGATTTTACGGATCTCCTCAGAAAAACCGAGATTGAGCATCTTGTCGGCTTCATCGAGGATGAGTGTCTCAACCATCTCAAAGTTCACTGCGTTCTGCCGAAAGAGGTCCAGCAAACGACCGGGGGTGGCTACCAGGATATCTCTTCCTTTCCGTAACGCCATCATCTGCGGGTTGATCTTCACACCGCCGTACACCACGGCAGAAGTAAGCGGCAGATATTTGCCATATGTTGCAATTGCATCCGCCACCTGCATGGCCAGTTCCCGGGTCGGAACAAGAACAAGGGCTCGAATATGATTTGCTCTTACTCCGGGGCCTGTGCTGAGTCGCTGGAGCAGTGGCAGAGTGAAAGCTGCGGTCTTACCCGTGCCTGTCTGGGCGGCTGCCATAACATCTTTACCTGTAAGAATGGCAGGTATTGCTTTGAGCTGAACAGGGAAGGCAGAGGTGTACCCGCTTTCAGTAATTGCGCGCAAAAGTGGTGCGGAAAGTCTGAGTGAAGAAAATGACATTGGCTGGTTACGTCAGTAAAAGGGTTGATGATTACCCGATAGGATTGTGGTGATAGCAGATCGAGATAGTAGCTTCATGTGTTGCCGGGACTATACCAGTCCTGACTGCAGACTCAACAGATATCGTGAATCTACAAGATAGTATTGAACTGATGCGGCTTCAACCTTAACCATTTAAAAAATTCGTCTGAAAGCAGATGCTTTAATCGCGGCAATAACATTGCATCCTTGCTGAATTCCGAGTTCTCTGACCGATTCAGGTACGATCTGGGCAATAAGAGTACTGGTGCTGCACTCCAGTTCAACTCTGGCCCGGTTTCCCGACATATAGATCTGCTTGACTTTACATTTCAGCAGGTTTCGGGCGCTGGTTGCTTCGGGGTGGCGTTTGAATAGAATGATCTCCCGTGCGTCCAGTTCAAAGAGGTTTTCTTCGACAAGCCCGGGTTCTGTAAGAATCAGAGCGGTGTTCCCCCAACGATAGGAAAAAAGGTCATGATGAGGCGTGGATTTGCCGAGACTCAGCAGATTGGTGTACCCTTTCCTGTCTGTATCCCATGATGTTTTAGCGAGTGACTCCGTACCGATATGCTGCTTGATTTCTCCCCCGTCGATGACAAGTACCTCTTCTGTCATCATGCGCATCTCAAGCATCGAGTGGCTGATGAAAAGCAAAGGTATCCTGAATTCTGAAAATACCCTGTTGAGGTAAGGAATAATCTGAAATTTCAGGTTTTCATCAAGACCGTTTAACGGTTCATCCATCAGAATGAGCCTGGGGCAGGTGAGTACGGTTCTGGCCAGGGCTACCCGTTGACGTTCCCCTCCCGAAAGGGTTATGACATTTCGGGTGAGCAGTGGTTCTATCCCTAAGACGTCGAAGAGAGCATTGGGTTCGATAAGCCGGTTGTCTGTTTTGGTACGTTTGTAGCCATACAGGATGTTTTTACGCACACTCATATGGGGAAAAAGATGTGCATGTTGAAATACAACACCGATTCGGCGTTCATCCGGTTTTAAATTAATGTTTTTAGCACTGTCAAAAAGAGACTCGCCATCGAGTCGAATGTGTCCGCTATCAGCTGTGGTGAGTCCTGCCAGCAGGTTCATGAGTGTTGATTTTCCGCTACCGGAAGGCCCGAAAATTCCTGTTCGTTCTCCTGAGAGTGAAAAGGAGGTATCAAGCTGAAAATCACCTCTTTGTTTTTTAAGCTGCACATCAAGTTGCACGGTTTACCTCTTTCGTAGTGTTCGGGTGGCAGCTTCGCTTGCCAGCAGTACAGTGAAGGAGAGGGCGATGGAAACAAGGCAGAGGGTAAGCGCCATCGAGTCCCCTCCCGGGGTGCTGGTGTATTCATAAATGGCCAGGGGAATCGTTTGGGTAATTCCCGGAATATTACCGGCCAGAATGACAGTTGCTCCGAACTCGCCAAGACTTCTTGCAAACATCAGAGTCATGCCCGCGAAGATTGCCCGCACACTTAAGGGCAGGATAATGGTTAAAAAACTGTCCCACCAACCTGCCCCGAGTGTGCGGGCAACTTTCGCATAGGCAGGATCAATAGATTCCATACCGATCCGGATTGAACGGACAAGCAATGGAAAACCAACCACAGCCGAGGCGATGACTGCTCCGGTAAGGGTGAAAATTATCTGGATATCAAGATTACTTAAAGCCTTGCCGACAATTCCGTGTCGCCCGAAGGTCAGAAGCAGCAGGTAGCCGACGACAACTGGCGGCAGTACCAGAGGCAGGTTAATAATACCTTCGATGATAGCCTTCCCGCGCATGGTTCCGAAGGCGAGAAGGTAGGCAACGCCAATCCCGAGCGGTGTGGCAATGAGCGTTGCTGTTGTGGCCACCTTGAGGGAAAGTCCTATAGCCTGAATGTCCTGTGGTGAAAGTGTCAGCATGGGTGCGATAAAAGTTTCTGGTTTTCTGTTTATCAGTTCTCGGGTTATGGAAGCGAAAATCCGTACCTGGTCACGATAGCCTTGGCATCTTCGGAAGTTACAAAATCATAAAAACTACGGGCTTCAGGTTTGGCAGCACCGATAACTGTGAGCGCCAGCGGATAGGTAACCTGATTATACAACTCCTGGGGTACGTCAAAAAGAATGACTGCCTGTTTGGCCAGAAGAGCATCTGTTTTATAGACAAATGAACCCTCTGTTTCACCCCGGTCCGCATAGATCAAGGCCTGACGAACATCCTTTGCCATTACGAGTTTGCCGTCTTTCAGGAGTTGGTCGTAGAGGTTTGCTTTCTCGAGAGCCTGCTGAGCGTATTGCCCGGCCGGCACACTCTTGGGACTACCGATACCAATACGTTGCAGTTGTGGAAGATCCGCAAGTGTCGTTATCGCTTTGTTTTGCTGGCCAATGAAAACCAGGCTGTTATAGGCAAAGGTTTTTTCCGTGGATGCCTCAACGTCGTTCTGTTCCACCAGAAAACTCATCCACTTTGGGTTGGCAGAAACATAAAGATCTGCAGGTGCTCCCTGATTGATCTGTTTTGCAAGCCCGCCGGAAGGGCCGAAGTTGGGTAATATTTTTATATCCGGATGTTCTTTTTCATAGCTGTTTATCAACTCTTTGAATACATCGGTCATGCTCGCGGCAACTGAAATACGTAAATCTTCAGCATGAAGGGCGGTTGTGGACAGCAGGGTGATGAGAACAGCAGTAATAGTCAGACGTACTTTAAGATGGTTCATTGCACTTCGCTCCTTGTTGTAAAACGTGAAGGGAAAACAACGGCTGGATTTAGATAATCCAGTCTGAAAACATATAGGTATAAATTGCCTGAGCCACTGATTTGCGGTTATGGAATCGCGAGCAGAACGCTTGAGGCTTTAATGATTGCCGATACTTCCATCCCCGCAGAAAGGCCAAGATTCCGGACACTTTCGCTGGTAAGTATCGAGGTCACGGTATTACCGCCGGCAATATCAATAATAACTTCATCGTTGACCGCGCCGGCTACTATGCGGTTGATTTTTCCCCGTAAGATGTTACGAGCGGAAATCTTCTTCGCATCGATAGCTACACTCAGCATGACTGATGGAGCTTTGACTATAACGAGCACTTCGGAGCCAGGTTCCAGGGCAAGGCGTTGAACGGAGTTGTCAGTGATAACTGCAACAATGGTATCATCTCCTTTCAAAGCGACAGTAACCACACTGTTGACGACTCCCTTTTCGACATGAGTAACGTTACCGAGCCAGACGTTGCGCGCACTGATTTTCATTTCCATCCCTTTCAGGGTTTTGAGCATTGTAAAGGCATCTTCGGGGGTTTCGTTAAAGAAGCTCACGAGTTTTTTAAGATGCTGGCGAAAAAGCGATACCCTGGCCAGAAACGTATGACCTGCAGGGGTGAGCACTGTGCCGCCACCACCACTGCCACCGGTCTGACGATGTATAAGCGGTTCGGGTGAAAGGTTATTGATCGTCTCAATCCTTTCCCAGGTAGCTTTATAGCTCAGGCCGACTGCCTTTGCGGCCTGATTGATAGAGCCGCTTGTGTCAATTTCCTGAAGCAGTTCAATGATGGGGTCTTTGGCATTGCTGCCGTCGCTCATTTGATTCAGCAATGATGCTGATGAAACTATCTGAGTTAATTTCTTCAATGAATACGCTCCCGAATGTATGCGTTGTTATGTTTTCGAATAACGGTAAACCAGAAACTCTGAATTTTGTAAAGCAGAAATAGTGCCAGATACCGTCTGTTTTTTTTGGGCTGGACATGATGAAAGACATAAGATCAATATTTCAGTAATATAGCAGGCTGGTAAAAGAATATGACAGGGCTTGGTCTGTGGATTTGAAAGAGATGTGCGTGAGAGAGATTTTTTACATATGTGTGGTAAAGCTACATTTTCGTAGACACTTTACAGATGAGAGGTGGGATCTGAGCAGCTGACATTCAGCTATGTGTTCATTAATAGGGTTCAGGAAAAAAGTCCGATCCACCTGGGTGTAAATCGGACTTTTTACGATGCCACCAACGTTTATTTGCTGATCGTTTCTGTAACTGCTTCAGCTTCTGAACCAAAAACGGAGTATCCCGCCTGTATCCAGGCCTGTGAACCACCATCAAGGCTTGTAACGTTTTTAAAACCTTTCCGTTCCAGTAAGCCTATCGCCATATTGGATCGATATGCAGAGTTGCAGACTGCAACAACTGGTGTCTCTTTATCGAGTTTGGCTGAAAGTTCATCCAGCTCTGTGAGCGGCAGATTCAAAACGTTCCCAATTCGCAGCTCTTCCCATTCCTTCGGTAATCGTACATCGATGATCATAGGTTCTGTACCGGCCTGCATTGCTGCATGTAGCTCCTTCGGTGAAATGAGTGTATTATGAAACTGTGCTAAACCTGCTTTTTGCCATTCCTCAAACAGAACATATTTACCGGAGTAACCTATACGGTGAAGTCGTTGAAAGGCTTCCTGCAGGTTACGTTCATCACCACTGAGCACAAGTTCTGTCTGCCAGGGGATCACCATGCCGGTCCATAACTCAAAACGCCCCCGTAGCGGAATGTTGACTGAATTTGGGATATGGCCTTTGGCAAATGATTTTTCGTCCCGGATGTCGACTATCGTATACTTATCGACTTGCGTCAGGGACAGATCCGGGGCAAGTTTTTCAGGAAGTGCAGGTTGTTGACTAATTACTTCAGGCCCCTGCATATTCATGGCTGCATTATGGGGAAAATATTGCGGAGGTTTTGATAAACCTGAGAGTACAGCAGTTATAAATGCAGACCGTGATGTATACTGAAGATACGGGTTGTCTTCCCGCTCATCACCTATGCTGGTATAGGAATCATCACCGAGATTCGCGCCGCAGAGTGAACCGGCCCCATGGGCCGGAAAAACTTCAACGTCATCCGGGAGTTTGGAAATTTTCTGGGTCCAGGTGTCATACAGTGCTCCGGCCAGTGCGGCTGAAGTTGTATCTTTCACTAGATCAGGTCGTCCGACACTGCCGACAAAAAGAAAATCTCCTGAGAGCATGACCACCGGTTCCTTTTGTCCTGGGCTGTACACCAGAGCACTCTGGCCATCTACAACATGTCCCGGTGTATCAAGTATTTTTATTCTCGCCTTGCCGATGTTCAACTTCGAACCGTCTTCAACAGGAGTGATTGCATATTGCGCGTTACTTTTGCTGCTCTGGTATATCGGGCAACCTGTTGCTTTCGCGATTTCCAGATGGCCGGCGACGAAATCAGCATGCGAGTGGGTAAGAAAAACCCCGACTATTTTCAGGTTATGTGATTTGGTTGTGTCGAGATAAAATTGCACATCTCTACCAGGATCAACAATGAGAGCCTCTCCATCACTTTCGAGAATGTAGGAGTAATGTGAGAGAACACCGAGATTTATCTGGATGAGGTTGAAGCCGTGATATTCATGTGTGTCTTCGATGTTATACGCAGCTGCGGAATAGTCGTGTGTCGCAGATTCGGAATCTTCGATAGTCCCTGCCTGAACATTGAAGGCCAAGAGAAGAAGGAACGTCATCATAACTATCCAGTGTCTGGTGAACAGTTCGGTTTTCATAGCAACCTCCATAAAGTTTTAGCAATGTGTTTACATGGAAGAAATGTCTCAGCAACGTGGTAACTATCGGTTGTCAGAAACGTAGTATCTTCTGGAGAACTATATATTAAACGATAAAACGTGTGTGTGGTTACACGTATCAGGGAATCGATGAGGCAGAAAAGAAGATGTTGTTAGAGGGAATATCGATGTGTCGTAGCGGAATTACCGCTATTTTGATCGTTCTATTCAGGCCAGAGAAAAATGCAGAGAGCATTGATCCTGACCTGAGTAGAACGTTGAATGCGGTGTATGTACTTTGGTCGGAAAAGAGCAGTTACCTGTTTCCAGCTACCCCGAAAAGCCAGGGAGCAGTCTGCTGACGGTTCTGTTCGTATTTCCGGATTTTGTCAGTGTGCAGCAAGGTCATGCCGATATCATCCAGTCCTTCCAGTAATCGATGACGACGATATTCGGCGATAGAGAAGTTAATTGTGCTTCCAGCAGGTGTAGTGATTGTCTGCGTTACCAGGTCGACTTGTAATCTGTAACCATAGGCACTTTCTACGTCTTTAAAGAGCTGATCGATAATTGTTCCATCGAGAGTGATCGCCAATAAACCATTATTTAACGTATTGCCGTAAAAAATATCGGCAAAACTCGGGGCGATAACTACCCGGAAACCGTAATCCACCA
>JBFHGS010000167.1:0-11106 GCA_041582995.1 Desulfopila sp.
GATGGAGGGTGATCATCGGGAAATGCCCCAGGCTTTCCTGAGAAAGCCATATGGAATGGACGCACTGAAGAGGGCTTTGGCGCAGGCGCTTGCTAGCCTGGAACCTAACGGCCTTGTAAATGAATCTGCCGTAGAAGTGGATAATCCATTTACGTCTCAGTAAAATCGACCCGAATATCTCGTGTTAAAATTACAGTAAAAACAGAGGTATTGCGGCAGGTCGGAAGTGAATTCCCGATCTGCCGCAAGTGGTTTTATGCTGCCGGGGTAGTTTTTTTCTTTTCAGCTATATGCGGTTCGTTGGGGCAGGACGTTGTGGTACGGGTTTGAGATGAAGGTAATTCATCCTGATCGTAACAGTATATCCCGCAGTTCAGACAACGGCTTGCTTCAGCAATGCACTGTTGTTCTGTAATTGTACCTTCAACTTCCCTGAAGGTGCTCATGCGTTCTTCCATAGTGATGATCGGCTTTATCGCGCTGGTTGATATCGGTGAGACGTTCACCAGAGAATCGACCAGGGCAGGCGGCATCATCTCGCGTTGCCTGTCTTCGATAGGTGGAATTGTGCCTTCGGTAACATAATAATGGATTGAACGGGCGGCATATCTTCCGCCTGCAACCGCTTCTACCAGTAAACGCGGTCCGGTAAAGCAGTCACCACCGGCAAATACTCCGGGGATGTTGGTTTCAAGAGTTTCTTCTTTTGCTTCTATGGTGCTGAAGCGGGTTTTTTCGATACCGTCAGACTGGACAATCGCATCCAGATTTGCAGCCTGACCAACAGCCTGGATGACGACATCACAATCAAGCACTACTTTCGAGCCTTCTACCGGGAATACGTCCGGCATTCCTCCCGGATTCTGCTTCAAGGTAACTTCTTCTACTTCAATCCCCGTTAAGCGACCGTCTTCGCCGACAAAGCGTACAGGTGACACGAGACAACGCATGCGAACACCTTCGTTTTCTGCATCAGTGATTTCGTGGGCGTTGGCTTCCATTAGATCCCGTGAGAAACGGAAAATCAGAAGAACGTCTTCTGCGCCGGCTCTCAGTGCAGAACGGGCGCAATCCATGGCCACGTTACCAGCACCAATAATCACAAACCGTTTGCCGCTGATAAGGTCCTCATCGGTATGGAAACGTCTCAGGTAGTCGATACCGCTGTAAATGCCGGTCAACTCTTTGCCTTCAAACGGTAGCAAACGGCCATGCCAGCAGCCTATGGCCAGATATACGGCATCGAAACCGACAGCTTTGAGCGACGTAATCGTAATATCTTTACCAAGGGTAACGCCAGTGTGAGCTTTTACGCCCAGCTCTAGTACACCGTCAATGTCCCAGCCGTATTGCTCTTCGGATAAACGGTAATCGGGGATACCATAGAGTGGCATACCACCGAGTTTGGGCATCTGTTCAAATATTTCCACCTGATGACCGAGACGGGCAAGGTAATACGCGGCTGAAAGACCTGAGGGGCCACCACCGACGATTGCAATGCGTTTGCCTGTGTCTGCTGCTATCGGAACCTGCAATCTCTTGCCGCTTTCCCTCTCCCAGTCAGAGACGAAACGTTTAACCGCATTGATGGCAAGAGGATCATCCTGGGTCTGACGTCGGCATTCAGTTGCGCATAGTTCGGGGCAGACACGACCAGTGGCGACAGCCAGTGGATTGTTCGCTTTCACGGTCAGCAGAGCGGCAGCGTATTCGCCTTTGCGTGCGTGAGCCAGATATTTTGGAATGTTAATCTGAGCCGGGCATCGTTGCCTGCATGGTGACAAACATTGAGTGTATTGATTCCAGTGCAGGATCTTGGTGGTTTCACCGACCAGATTGATAATGCCTTTAGGGCAGGCAGCAACACAGCTGCCACAGCCGACACAACGATCAGGATTGAAAACCGGCAAACCACTTTCCGGGTTCATGGTAATAGCCGAAAAGTGACATGCCTTAAAACAGGAACCAAGGCCGAGGCAGCCATTTTCGCAGCGGATGAAACCATGGTAGAGCTGCAGCGCGGCACGACAATCCTGCAGTCCCGAATAGTTATATTTACGGGCTGCACGGTAACCACCGTCGCATGTTGCACACGCAAGTGATGGTTCTGCACCTGTCACGTCATAGCCCAGGAAAGTGCCGATGGCTTCAGCAGTTTCAGTGCCGCCAACCACACATGCGTTAACGGGAAGTTTTCCCTTGACCATAGCTTCGGCTGAAGCACTGCATCCGGCCATACCACAACCACCACAATTGGCACCGGGCAGCAGATCTGCCACAGCTTCAATTCGTGGATCTTCCTTTACATAAAAAACTCTTGCTGCTATGCCCAGAATGATAGCCGCCACAAAGGCGATTCCGACTAACAGGAGTACCGGCGCAATCACAATAATTCTCCTTATTTCCTTAAGAGGCCATGCCCTGAAAGCCCATAAATGCGAGGGCCATGATTCCGGCAGTGACGAGCGCGATAGCTGTGCCCTGCATACTCTGCGGAACAGCTGAGATCTGAAGTCTCACGCGGATACCGGCAAAGAGGATTAAAGCCAGGCCATAGCCGACGGCGCTGCAACTGGAAAAGATAAGCATCTCAAAGAATGCCATTTCTTTTTTGGCGATGAGCAGGGCAACACCCATAACGGCACAGTTGGTGGTGATTAAGGCAAGGTAGACACCAAGGGCATTATAAAGAGCCTTGCTTTTCTTTTTAAGGATGATCTCCACCAGCTGAACCAGCGATGCGATAATCAGAATAAAGGTCAGTGTCTTTAAAAATTCGAGATCATACGGCTGCAAAACGTAAGTAAAGACAGACCAGGTGAAGATTGAGGCCAGTATGGTAACGAATACGATTGCTGCGGCCATACCCATAGCTGTTTCCAGTTTTTTGGAAACGCCGAGGAAAGGGCAGTTACCAAGGTACTGGGCCAGCAGGATGTTATTAACAAATGTGGCTGAGATAGCCAGATAGAAAAGATCCATGATTTTTCCTTATCCCTGTATGAATTTCTCACCGCGCCAGCGGGAGAAGAGATTCTGGAGAGCAAGAAGGGTGCCTATAGTGACAAAGGCGCCCGGTGCTGATACCAGAAAGGCCATTGGTTCAAATGTCTCTCCGAATACCGGCATGCCAAACCATGATCCAGCCCCGAGTATTTCACGAACTGAGCCGATCAGGGTAAGAGAGATGGCGTATCCGGTACCAACGCTCAGGCCATCAACCATTGAAATGAAGGGAGGGTTCTTGGAGGCGAACCCTTCAGCCCGGCCAAGTACGATACAGTTCACCACAATGAGAGGAATATAGATGCCCAGTTGTTCAGAAAGCGGGAAAAAGTATGCTTTCATGAGTATCTCAACAATGGAGACAAGGGTGGCAATAATGACAATGTATGAGGCTATGCGCACCTTACTGGGAATAATATTACGCAAACTTGATATGGCGCCGTTGGAGAGAATAAGCACAAAGGCGGTTGCCAGGCCCATGCCCATGCCGTTTTCGGCTGACATGGTCACAGCAAGTGACGGACATAAACCGAGAACAAGACGGAACGGAGGTATTCTTTTCCAGAGTCCGGCGGTGAGTGTAGCAGTAAATTTCTGTGCCATAATCATGAATCCTTTTGAAGCTCTGAGATCGATTTAAGAATCTCATCCCTGTGGTCACGAACAAACACCAGTGCTTCGTTCGTTCCTCGCACTGCGGCGCCTGAAGTGGTGGAGGCACCGCTGATGGCATCTATCGTGCCGCCATCCTTGGTAAGTGCTATAGGGTCGCCTGTCGAGAGACCCTGCCACTGACGGCGGAAGGTAATTTCTTCGATCCGTGCACCAAGGCCCGGTGTTTCGCTGTGGCTGACCACTTCCATTCCTATCATGCGTTCGGACGCGAGATCGATACCCACCATAATCTTCAGATCTCCGCCGAAACCGCCTCTGCCAATAGCTTCAACCGCAAGGGTTGAGACAGCCTGCTCGGCGCGGGTAAAAAATACCGGGATATCCTGTTCGGCAAGGTGAATGATTACTTTATTGCCCAGCACTTCTCCCGCCGGTTTGCCAAAAAGGCGCTCAAGTGCAGGTCCGCGTACATAGAGATCGGTCTGTTTGTCGACAAGTGGACCGAGTTGTATATTGGCCGCAGTGAGTGCCGCAGAGCAGAACCCTGCTATGAGAGAAAGCACAACGACCATGCGTGTAATTTCAGACATCCTGCTCCCCCTTGACTTTCGATTTGATCATGTCGAGCAGTGGAAAGCAGAGGTTGGCAAGCAGAACCGCAAAGACAATACCGTCGACGTGTTTTGAGTAGCCTCTGATAAGCATAAGCAAGACTCCCGCTAAAATGCCGTAAAGAAAGAGGGGCAATTTGTTCACCGGTGACGTGGTGTGATCAGTTAGGAGAAACAGCCCCATGAAAAGCGTTCCACCACTTAACAGGTAAAAGATGGGGGAGGCAAATGTTGTCGGGTCTGAGAGGTACAGCAGGCTGGCTGTTGCCAGCAGACCTAAAATAAAACCTACCGGAAGCTGCCACTGAATCTCACGTAGAGCGAGGAGAAAGATACCTCCAATGAGTATGAAGAGCACCATGCCATCGGCGGTACCCGATACCTGACGACCAAGTAGAAGATCGAGCCATTGATAGTGTGATTCAGCCGAGACTCCCATCGATTTTAAGAGTCTCAGAGGTTCAACCATGGTGACAGACCAGTCCATATCTTTTAAGGCACCGGTGTTATCCATGCGTGAAGGCCAGGACAGTTGCAGTATCGCAACCGCGAGAACTGCAGGTTGGGCCGGGTAGGCTCCTACACCGCCGAAAAACTTCTTTCCCACAACTACCATAAAGAAACAACCCACCAGAATCATCCACCAGGGAGCGTTAAGCGGTAGCATAAAGGCCAGGAGCAGGGCGAGGCTGACGCTGCTCCAGTTTGAGGTGAGATCTCGTGATGGTGCAAATTTCTCAGCCAGGGCATCAATGGCCACTGAGAAAAATATACAGAGGCCGAACACGCGTAAGGCGGCTGGACCGAAGAAATAGAGGCTGGCGGCCATTGCCGGAACTAGAGCAATCACCCAGCGCTGATAAATCTCAGCCAGACCTGTGCCAAGCCGGTAATGGGGACCGACGGCGACGTCGAGCATATTTTTTTCAGGTGCCGACACCTGTTGGAACATTTTTATTTCTTTCATTGGTTATCTCCGGTGATCCAGTTGTAGCGCTCACCATGAACCATTTCATGATTGCAGAAATGGAGGAGCTGGACGATGGGCCGCTCCGCCGGACAGACACTGGCACATAAGCCGCATTCGTGACAGGCGTCAGGATGCAGCTTTCGTGCAGCTTCGAGCTGGCCGAATTCTATCATTCGGTTAACCAGGTGTACCTGGATGTTCACGGGGCAGGCACGGGCGCATCGGCCGCAGTTGATACACGGAGCGATGGTGTCGAACGGTGCAACTTCTTCAGCAATAAGATAAATGCCGTTATTATAGGTAAGCGGGGTGATGTCTGAATACTGGGCGAAACCCATCATGGGGCCGCCGACAACATGCCGGTTGTAATTGGAGGCGTCCAGCCCGAGACTGTCGAGAATGTGTTTGATAGAACATCCCACAGGAAAACGAACAGTTATTGCTGTATCAATGTCAGTGCCGCTTATGGTGAGGCATTTCTGGGTGAAAGCAGAAATGCCATCGAGTGCGTCAACCATGGCCAGCACGTATTCAACATCAAGTACAGCTATGCCGTGGTATCTATAGCTTTCCCGGTTTGGTATACGGTGGCCAAGAAATTTTGTAACAACTTCACGCTCTATGCGACCGGTATAGTTATCAGGCAGAAAAACGACGTCGGCCAGATCAGCAAATCTTGACTCGGCCCATGAACGTTGATGCTCTGTCGCTGTGAGGCAGATGCGGGCTTCCGGTAAAAAGGAGGCAATCCGTTTCAAACCATCAGCAACTTTATCAGCCTGTTGTTCGAGGAGCAGCTGGGAGGTGACTATAGTGGTTTCCTGACGAACACCTGTGATGATTACGGCTTCAATCGGAGGAAGGTCCGGAATCTCACCTTCTTCATATTCGCGCCCGGACAAACTCCAGGGGGGAGCAACTCCGGCTGCGCGTAATCGCTGCATCGCCGATTTCAGATCACCGGGAACCACAGGCGCATCAAAGAGTTCTTCCGGAGCCATCGGTTCGCCGCCGGTGTTTTCTATAACAATGGCTGGTGAATGATAACTTTGAGCGGTCCAGGCAGTGGTAATTTCCTTTACTGTGCCGCTGATAGAGGCGCAAACACAATTACCGATCCGTGATTTACCGATGATCTGGCCTTTGCGAACCACATCTCCAGCCTGCACTGTCGGGAGATACCTAACCCGTCCGGGGTAATCCAGCGGAATAACCACGCGCTCCGGGTCAGCGACCTGGCGAATAACGGGATCATAGTTCGTGAGAGCCGGCAGCATCGGCTTTCTTTTAAATAACTTCAGCAGTCCCTGCATGACAACATCCTTATCGTAAGTGACATGCCCCGCATGCCACATCTCCACCAGTTTTGGTGAATCTGTCCGGAGCGTTCTCCAGATGGCAGTTTGAGCAATTGGTATGGTAAACTTGGGATACAGATTGGGGTGCGTGGCAACCCAGACAGGAGTGATCATCTATTTCCAGATACTCTTCGTGCTCCATCATATCCGGTGTAAAGCTATCATCATGGCATTCGGTGCAACTGAGTGTCTGCTTTTCGCTTTGTTGCGTGCCCGGGTGGCACTCCCGACACGACGCGGCTTGTTCGTCACCGCGGAGGTTATGATGGCAGGTGACGCATGAGTCAGCTGAGTTGCTATGCTCACCATGATCAAAGAGTACGGCTCCAGCCGTGTTTTGCAGATAGATGCGATCTGTTTGTACAGCACCATCATCAGCCAGACAGCCGATGATGGTGCCGACTACTGCGACAAGCGTTACGACCGTTAACGATCGTGTCCAGTTCCGGCGATTCCGGATGTTACCACTCATGGCTATCCCTTAAAATGAGTCGTTCATTGTCCTCATCGCTCATCATGTACCAGCGACATGAACGACGAATACAGACGGTAAGTTTCAACTTTATTGAGTTTGAGACCGAGACTTGAAAAGCCATAAGCTTGCACTGGTCCTCTTTGCAGAGCTGGTCCGGTTCGATGAGAGATACCTTGCAATGGGGGCACTGTACATCAGCCAGTTCCTCGTCATCTTCCACATGGATGGTGCTTTCCCGATCAAGAACATTGAGGTAGGCAGAGACCTTGCTGGTGCCGACCTCACCTTCGTTGTTGATGATCGTAAAAATAGCTTTTTCACCTTCATTGAGTCCTTTTCCACAATGGGGACACCAGCAGGTTAAAAACGTGTCTCGCTTGATGTGGGAACGTTCCATCAAGGACTTCCCGCCCCAGATTTCGTCTTCCCAGCTGTCGGTTGACCCGGAATTTTTGTCTTTCATTGTGAACTCCGTAAATGTGGTGTTTTGGTGAATCTGAACTCCGATTTGGTAATTCCGTTGTTTATGTAAAAAAGCGGAGGAGTGGTAACAATGTGGTAGGAATGTGTTCTGATTTCTGATACTCCCAAAATACAAAAAAACGGCTTCAGCAAATCTTGAAAATTCACTAAAAGAAAGCGAACGTAGTCAATTACTGGCCGTAAATCAACTCTTTTTTTGAACATATGCTCTTTTGTGACTGGTCTTACCACGGAACTTATATACGGTTATCATACTTTATTTGCAACTATTTTGATATATGTCCTTTTTGCGGGCTCTCTGGCAATTCATATTACTGAAAGATAGCTATCTCTTACGATAGGTGAGTGAGCTTTAGATAGAACTAGAAAGGCAGGTTCAGAGGACGCCGGGCTATTATGACCGAACTATTGTTGTCCCTTATGATAATACCTTTGCATTTCTGCAGCGGGGACCATACTGCCGCCAGTACCCCAAACAACGTGCGTTGCGTTCTGTAATATATTCAGCATATTATGTTGTTGCAGGTATGGCGTTGCAGTAGTCACCCGTATCATTCCGATCATTCCGGCAAGAGCTGATGGTTCCATATATATCCGTTCACTGTCAGCTAACAGAGTAAGTAACCGGTACATCTCCTCGTCACTGATTGTAAATACGCCATCGATCAGCGGACCGAGAACTTTACCGATAAACCCTGATGGCCTGCCGACAGCCAGTCCATCAGCGGCTGTCAGATTGTCGAGACCGAGATCCTGTACCGATATTTTATCGTGGAGTCCGGTGCAGAGGCCGGCAAGCATGCAAGGGGAGTGAGTGGGTTCTGCAAATAAACAATGAACGTTATCGCCAAAGATGTGCTTGAGGCCAAAGGTGATACCACCGGGTCCGCCGCCTACGCCGCAGGGTAGATAGACAAAGAGAGGATGGGTTGCATCAACGGTGATATTCATGGCATCCAGCTGCCTGGATATTCGTTCACCTGCCACAGCATAGCCGAGAAACAGATCAGAAGAGTTCTCATCATCAATGAAATGACAATATGGATCGCGTTGCGCCTGTTTCCGTCCTGCAGCTACTGCTGTACCGTAATCGGAGGAATATTCGACGACTTGCACCCCGTGACTTCGAAGCAGGTCTTTTTTCCATTGGCGGGCATCGGCTGACATATGCACCGTCACCTGAAAACCGAATTGTGCTCCCATGATGCCGATACTAAGGCCAAGATTACCGGTCGAGCCGACTGCGATGGAATAGTTGCTGAAAACGTCGCGTGCCGGTTTGGCTGCCAGCATTGCATAATTATGATCGCGCGCGATAATTCCATGCCGTTCTGCCAATGATTCAGCATGCTTTAACACCTCATAAATGCCTCCCCGTGCTTTGACTGAACCGGATATCGGTAGCAAGTTGTCGCATTTCAGCAGGAGAGTGCCGGGAAGATCTGCTGCGTATCGTCTGGCAAGCAGTGTCTGCATGGCCGGAATGGGTTTCAGTGGAGACTCTATCAGGCCGTTTGCTGATAGTGTTTCAGGAAATACTTTGGCGATAAACGGCTGAAATCGAGCAAGACGCTCGGCTGCATCAGTGATGTCAGCGGCAGAGATGGCGGTAGCGGCAAGGGCAGCAGATGCCGGGCGGGGAGCGGGGTTGAACCAGCATGTTTCCCGGTAGGCGATAATGTCGTGCAGTACCGGGAATTCTTCACACCATCTGGTTATGCGACTGGTGGCAGTTGTGGTCATGAATACGATGTTCGTTCGGTTGTTTCGGTGTCTGTTGGGCCTGGACAAACGACCTTCTCAGGCGCAGGCCTCGACCATTTGTTCGAGTTGTTCTGAGTGGTGGCGCTCCTGATCGATGATGGCGTCAAGTTGCTGAGCAGTCTCCTCGTCATCAATCAGGCCGCGTAGGAATTCATAAAAGAGAATGGTGTCTTCTTCAAAAGATCTCGACTGGCTCAGTAGTTCACTGAAGGTTGTTGTCTGGTTGAGACGTTCCTGATCAAGGGAAAAGGTTTGGCTTCCGACCATTTCCTGCAACAGCGATTTTCCCATTTGCTCAAGTTCGGCCTGTTCAGGAGGCACAGACTTATCCGATTCCAATGCTTCGAACCATTCCCGGTGGCGCTGTTCTTCGTCCGCCATCCATTCAAGGGTTTCTTTGATTTTCGGGTCAGTGACATGCTTTGCGGCGAGTCTGTAGGATGCTTCACCGTTTTTTTCAATCTGAATAGCAATATTGCGGATGTCAGTAATTCTGAACATTGTAGATCTGCTGTGAAAAAGTGATGTGGGTAAAAACGACAGAATTCTGTCTGTATATTTTAAGCTTACACCGGATTGACGTGTATTTCAGTAATTTTTTATTGCTACTCTGGGGTTCGGTAAGGAGACCTTTTGAAGGTATATCTTCTGAAAGATTCGTGAAAGTCTTATTGTCGCAGTATGGATTGAGCAAGTAAGAAGATTTTTGACGGCAGAATGTATATTGACATTAGGTGGAATGGCTGTACAATTGGAATGAATGTACATGTACAAAAGGAGGAGCTGTGGAACTTACAGACAGGCAGATGCGGTTTTATGAGTATCTGGCGGAGAAGATTGCTGAGGATGGTCGTGCTCCAAGCCTGCGTGAAGCTGCGACCGATATGGGGGTGAGCCACAATGCGGTGGCGCAACTTATAGGTCAGCTGGAGAAAAAAGGGATGCTTGAGCGTGAGGGGCATTACAGTCGTTCAATCAGACTGTTGCCGGTGCAGGAACGCCTGCAGGATGTGAGCGGCCGCAGCAGGGAACTGCCGATTATCGGTCAGGTTACCGCCGGGCTGCCCATGTACGCTCAGCAGGAGTGGGACGGAACAGTGATTGTGGATTCGATGCTCTTTCCCGGCGACAATCTTTTCTGTTTGCGCGTCAAGGGTGAGTCGATGCGCAATGCAGGAATACTCAACGGTGACCTGGTGATTTGTGAACCCCGTCAATATGCTGAAAGCGGTGAGATTGTCGCGGTGCTGGTGCATGGCGAAGAGGCAACGGTGAAACGGTTTTTCTTACATGCTGGTCATATAGAATTGCGGCCTGAAAACGAGACCTATCCAGCGATGCGTTACGCTTTTGGTGAATTGTTGGTGCAGGGCAAGGTGATCGGAGTGATACGTGGAGAGAACAGTGTGTTTGACGGGAGCGTAAAACGTAGATGAATGACCGGCCTGGATGCCTGACGCTTGCAGGCGGTGCGTCAGCAGAAGCAAAATGCTGTGCTGTAATGTTCGGGACAAGCGGGTATTCCTATACAGAATGGGTGGATAGCGGATTTTATCCGCCCGGCACTAAAACTGCAGATATGCAGGCATTATATGCACACACGTTTTCGACGGTGGAACTGAACTATACCTGGTATCAGATGGCACGGGCAGAGGCGGTGGAACGTATGGTGGCGAAAGCTCCGGCACATTTTCGTTTTGCAGCCAAGCTGACCCGCACCATGACCCATGAACTGGAAGAAAACTGGCGCCAGCAGCTGAAGCTTTATCGTGAGGGGATTGCCCCGTTGCGAGATCGTTTGGTAGCAATACTTGTGCAGTTGCC
>JBFHGS010000168.1:0-11100 GCA_041582995.1 Desulfopila sp.
GGAAGAAGACGGTAATTTGATGAAATGGCTGAACTCGTTATGTGATTAGTAGTGATAATAATGGGGAGTGTTTGAGACAAATCACCCGCAGAAAGAGGATTACAAAACGACACTCCCCATTATTCCTGACTCTACATAATGACGTAATGAATGAAGGCTATATCCTTTGTGTTCAAACCCTGATCTTTGCAAAAGATCTTTCATTATCATCCATGCTGCAACGTATGATAATTCCTGGCCTGTATTTCCATAAAAAAGGTGCTCACAGGTTGTATCCCTGACAGCTAACCAGTTATTGAGAGCCTCCTCTGCAGCCTCGCTGTAATAGACGACACGGCCATGTAAATTTTTCTCACCCAAGTACAGCAGTATCTTTCGCTCTGGCTGAATGATATCTGTCATCTTCAATCTGAGAAGTTCTCCTATGCGCATTCCTGCATGGAGTAATAACAGGATGAGGGCGCGATCTCGCACCTTGTTGATGGATTGAAGTAATTTTTGCAAATCTTCCATCGGGATAGCCCTCGGCAGTACTTCCGGCAACTTTATTCGAATTTTTTTCAGGAGGATCTCTGCAGGTAATACGTCATTATCCACCAAATAGTTCAGGAAAGCGTACACCGTATGTAAATGATTTCGTAAAGAATTAAGTTTTAACCCTCGGTCCTGCTCATGTTCAAGGTAAGCTGCTATATCTTTCCGGTGAATCGCCACAAGATTGCCTCTTCCTGATGCTCCAATAAAGGATAAAAACGCCTGAAGTGTTTGTCCTGTCTGGCTAATGGAAGAAATAGAGTGGTTACGATGATATTTATCGTAAATGTACGAAATCACATATTCAAATCCTGGAAGATTGCTCGCTTCAAGCTTGTCTATAGCTTTATTGAGCGCACGCCGTCGCTTACTGGGTTGGTAAACATAAAAGGCTCCGGCGGAAGGCGCGAACAATGTCCGTATGGATTCAGAACCCACATTGCCATGATCATGGAGTGGGAAAAGAAATGCGAGGTTCGATGATTGGACGGCAGAGGGCCAATCATTGGGGTAGGGACTTGGAAATATACTTTGTGAAATAGTCATCATATCCTCCTTCTTCTTTTGAAAAAACAGGATGTTGGTGACCTATTATAGCACAATATTAGATCATTGTTTTATTACGTATATACAGGAAGAAGCTTAATCAGCGGCTTTGGGAGCAGACTTAACCTTGGCACTTTAAACATATAGAGTGAGGATATAGAAGTGATCTTGTACCGTATGAACCGTTTGTAGACGAGCAACTGGATAGCCCGCCCGGCAGTGGAGGTACGGTCCGTGATGACAGACAAGATCCTTTTCAAGAAGGCGGAGAATCTCCTCTCGATGCAGGCGCTGACGCTCGGCATCGAGAAGGTTGTAGCAAAAGATGTAGCACCTGCGATTCTCCCCGTCACCAATGATGACCTCTTTGGCTTAGAGGTTATCGGAACATGCCGGTATTATGTTCCGGACGGCCTCAAGTATTCCCGTTCCCTGAAAAATCAACAATGTTGTACTTCCTGATTTTATTATTCAAGGTTGTACGGGTGATATTCAGCACTTTGGCCGCTTCGGTCTTGTTGCCCCGAGTCTGTTCCAGGGTCTCGCAGATGGCCTGACTCTCGATGTCCTCCAGGGAACGGCCGGCAAGGTGAATCTCGCCGGGGGCGGTTCGACTCTTCTCAAAACCGGCCGTGAGGGAGGGCGGCAGATCTTCAATGGAAACATAGGAACTCATACAGAGGATGACTGCTCTCTCAATCACGTTTTCCAGTTCCCTGACGTTTCCCGGCCAGGGGCTCTTGACCAGCACGTCCATGGCAGTGGGGGTAAATCCCTTCAGATCCTTCCTGTTTTTTTTCACGTACTTTGCAAGGAAATGCTGGGCCAGCAGCGGGATATCCTCCGCCCGCTCCCTGAGCGGCGGGATATGCAGGTTCATCACGTTGAGGCGATAGAACAGGTCCTCGCGGAATTTCCCCTGGCCGACATCCTCTTTCAGGTCGCGGTTGGTGGCGGCGACAATCCGGACATCGACGTGAATGACCTTATCGCTCCCCAGCCGCTGGACCTCCCTTTCCTGGATGGCACGCAGGATCTTGGCCTGCATGGTGAGGGGAATTTCGCCCACCTCATCGAGGAAGATCGTCCCCTTGTCGGCCTGCTTGAACCGGCCATCCCGCTGCCGGTCGGCCCCGGTGAACGAGCCCTTTTCATGGCCGAACAGTTCCGATTCCAGGAGAGTCTCGGTCAGCGCCGCGCAATTGACCGTCACCAGCTGGCCGTTCTTCCGCTCGCTGTTGGCGTGGACAGCACGGGCGAACAGCTCCTTGCCAGTGCCGCTCTCGCCGGTGATCAGCACCGTGGCCTCGGTGGGGGCGACTATCCGGGCCATCTCTCCCACCTTGTGCATGGCGGAACTGGTGCCGATGATCCCCGCGAAACTGCTCGTGGCCGCAACCTTCTCCTTGAGGGTCGTGTTCTCCGCCCTGAGCCGGAGATGGTCCATGGCCCGCTCGATGATGATTTTCAGTTCCTCAAAATTCAGGGGCTTGGTCAGATAGTCGTACGCTCCAAGCTTCATGGCCTCCACCGCTGTGTCCACAGACGAGTACGCCGTCATGATGATGACAGGGATGGCCGGATTCAACTCCTTTATGCGCTTGAGGGCCTCGATCCCGCCGATATTGGCCATCCGCACGTCCATCAGGATGAGGTCGCAGGGCGCCTCTCTGGTCATGCGGATGGCTTCTTCGCCATCCGTTGCTGTTTCAACCGGATGTCCCTGGCTCTTCAGGACCGTTCGCAGCATGCCCAGATGGGCTGCGTCATCATCGACAATCAGAATTTTACCGTTCATATCAGGTCTTCCATGCGTGGTTGCAAAGGCAGAGTGACCAAGACCCGGGTACCGCTCCCTTCCCGGCTTTCAACCCGTATAGTTCCTCCATGGCCCTCGATGATCTTGTGGGCGATGGCAAGGCCCAGGCCGGTGCCGTTTTTCTTGGTCGTGAAATAGGGGTTGAAGATGTTGGCTTGATCCTTTGTGACAATGCCTTCACCGGTATCCTGCACGCTCACCTCCACGGCTTCAGCTGCCGGTTCCGCGGCGATGGTCAGCCGTCCACCCTGGTCCATGGCCTGGACGGCATTGATCAGGAGATTGAGCAACACTTGGGTGATCCGGTCGGCGTCAAGCATGAGAGGAGGCAGGTCCGGGCTTACTTGTTGATCTATCGCAACTCCGGCGGAGTCGGCCTCGTAGGTGACAAGCCCCACGGTATGGTGTATCACCTTACGAATGTCCGTTTTGGCAAGCTTGAGGTCGGAGGGGCGGGCAAATTCGAGCAGCTCCGAGATCACCCTGTTCACCCGGTCCACTTCTTCCGCCGTTATCTCCGCGGCTCTGCGGTTTTCGCTGTCCTTGTCAAACAGGCTGCCGAAATAGGTAACGTAGCCCTTGATGGAACTCAGCGGGTTTCTCACCTCGTGGGCGATACCGGCTGCCAGGTCCCCCACCGCGGCCAGTTTCTCGCGCTGCCGAACCTTCTTCTCCAGCCTGCGCAGTTCCGAAAGATCTTGAAGGATGAACATGCAGCCGACATATCCCCCGTCTTCACCGATGATATCCGCCGCGATGATACTAACGGGGACCTCGCTCCCCGCGCCGCCGGGAAGCCTTAACTCCCTGGTCACAACCTTCTTCTGCTGACCGATTTTACTTCGCATTTCGAGAAGAGCCTCCGGTAGAGCGGTTATATCCCGGGTGGTTGCCGTCTGCATTCCCAACAAAGAGCAGGCCACCTCGTTGGAATAGCCGATCCGGTCATCACTGCCGACAACCACAATGCCCACCGGCAGGTTCCTGACGATTTCCGCGGCCATTGCACGGATATCCTGCAGCAATTTCCGAGAATGCACATGATGCTGTGCCCAGAACAGCGAGATCACCCCGGTCACCGCCAGCAGAAAAATGAGACCAGCGGAGATCACGAAGTTTCGTATATCCCTGATCTTGACCTCTTCGAAAGGTTTCATGTCCATGCCGACGACGAGGAGAGGTCTGCTCTCAGGGTCAAACAGTCGCTCGCGGGGCATGTCATTTACCCATCCCGGAGAACAGGAGGCCATAATCTCCCGCATGCCGGAGTCCTTATGCATGCCCATATTGCTTCCGGATGTCCCATGATGCCCATCGCCCTGAGCTACCGGCAAAAAGCTTTTATAGACTTCAAAGATCTTGACCTGATTATCCTCCTCAACCGTGCGCCAGCGAAGGTCAGCGGTGGAGTCAAATGCAGCATCGGCGGTGAAGGCCTGCGAAGATGTACCGATCAGCGATCGGTCATTATGTACCAGGATCGTCCCGCCCTGGCTAACTAGGGCGATATAGGCGACTTCGGAACCAGCGGCGGTCTTTTCGAGAAATGTCTGCATATTCACATCGTTGCCGAAAAGCCCCATCATTCCGGTCTGGGTGCCGGCTTCAAACGACTTGATGAGAATGGATCCCCTTTCCTTCAGGATGGTCACCATGTGCGCCTCTTCGCGCTTGTAGTTGGCGAGTCCCATGAAAACCACCACCGCCATGAGAACCAAACTGATACCGATAATCATCCAGGCAGGTGCATACGCCCTTGGCCCGGCAGTCCATTTTGAAAACATAGTTCAATCCGTTCGTGTTTGGCCAATCGGCCGCTGAGTTCGCGTTTAATAATTAACCACCACTTTGTGGCGATGTCCAATATTTAAACGTCAGTTGAGATGTTTGCAAGAAAAATCAGATCTGAAAAATTTCTGAATTCATAATTACATAATAATAACGTACATATAAGCAATGTGATTCAATTGTGGCACGGTGATTGCTCAGACAAGGCAAAACGCAATCATGCCGCAACACGGAAAGCGGCAGTGGGATACAGGCATCCCTTAACATTCAACCAAAGGAGTCGATCACAATGAAAAAGATAATTTCTCTAACTGGAATTCTCGCACTGACTGTCATGACCGCAACCGCCACATTCGCAATGGAGAACGGTATGGGCAACCATGCCAGCAATACTCACCAGGGGGCCATGACCCACGCTTCCATGCAAAAAGCATCATCGGAAACAACGAGCATTAGAGGGGACGGGCATGGGATGGCCAATTACGCACATGCCGGATACCACGGCAACGGACATGGTGGCTATGATCATGGTCGGGGCCATGGTCCATACGGGTATGGAGACGGCAGGCGGAGGTAATGCTGCCGGTAGGATAGGCATTTGAAAATAAAAGGAAAAATCAAACAAAAACCAAAGGAATAACAGACATGAAAAGAAAGATTCTTGCAGTAGCGGCAGCAGCATTCGTCATCATCGGCATATCGGCCTTTAACGCCTCCGCCTGGAATAATGGACCGATGGGCAATGGTGGCGGCCATCACAGGATGATGGGCGAGTATCAAAATGACCCAGTCAACCAGCAACTCCTTGAAGATGTCAAGGCAGCCAGAACGAAGATCGCAGCGGACCAGGTGGAACTCAATGCGATTATGGCCGGACCGAATCCGGATTCCAAAAGAGCGAGGGAGCTGTCCGAGAGTATCGCCGTAGGGCAACTGGAACTCGAGAAGGCGTACAGTAGCGCCGGTTACGGTGGTACCGGCCATCATGGATATGGCATGATGAACTCCGGTTACGGCTGCCGGTAGACAGGGAATGAGGGGGCTGCCCGCCCCCTCATAAAAGGAATTCGTATCATCACCGAGGACGGATCATGTGGAACTGTGGCAACTGGCTGGTTGGATTCCCGGCGGGAATGGGCCATTTTGGTGGGATATTCGGTCTTTTTCTCCTTCTGATTATCGGATATCTCATCTTCATGCTCAGACAAACATTCCGACAGAAATCGCGGATAAATACAGATAAAGACGATTCCCTGGCCATCCTCAAGACCAGGCTTGCGGAAGGGACGATTTCTCATGAAGAATATCAACGGATTAGAGATGTGCTGCTGCACTGATAATCGAGATATCAAGCTATCAATTTGGAAGAAAGAGGAAAGTACCGCCATATAACCCTCCGTATTTTCTGAAGGGAGGGGCCGTGTGGTTCCTCCCCATTTACGATTGAAGCTGTCAAAATATTCTCCCGCGTGGAAAAAGACTGTGGCGGAGTAATTACAATAACGACCTGTCATGATAGTCAGAAAGTTGCAGTAGCTATCGAAAACAACGCCGATACAAATCTTGTCAGCAAAACCAAGCATTCTTTTTCGGGGCTGAAACTTGTCGATGGTCTGTAAGCACACCTGTCCTCTTATCACTGGTATGCATTTTATGTGCAATATTTTTTGCTGTTATTGTGGTCGTGGCCAATACATGATGATACTTACACCAATCAAAGCCACCAATCCGCCGATGATATCAAATCTATCTGGTGCAATTTTGTCAATTTTCCAGCCCCACAAGATTGAAAGGACAACAAACACCCCTCCGTAAGCAGCGTAAACGCGGCCAAAATTGGCAGGTTGCAGGGTTGGAATAACGCCGTAAAGAACAAGTATTATCCCACCTAAGACTGGATGCCATAAGGGTTTCCCTTAACGTAGCCATTGCCAGACTAAATATCCACCACCAATTTCAAAAAAACCAGCAAGAACAAAATAAGTAATTGATTTGATTGTGGTTATGTAATCTTTCTGTCTCCATTTCGAGGCATATCTTGTAATATATCAATTCACAGATTAACTAAAGGTGTAGGTATCCATACGATTAAATGCCTTGCATTCGACGCATCAGTCGCATCCCGTTGAATGTCACCAGGAGAGATGCGCCCATATCCGCCAATACTGCAAGCCAAAGATTTGCCATGCCAAGAGAAAGCAATAACAAGAATCCGATTTTAATCGAAATAGAGAAAGTGATATTCTGTTTGATGTTAGCCACGGTCTTATGACTCAGCTTGATAAGATAGGCCAGCTTGCCAAGATCATCGGTCATTAACGCTACATCCGCCGTTTCCAGTGCCACATCCGATCCCGCTACACCCATGACCACGCCAACCGTGGCCGCCGCCAGTGCCGGGGCATCGTTCACTCCCTCGCCGACCATAACCATTTTGCTGTATTCATTAGCTATTTTCTTAACTGTTGTAACTTTGTCCTCAGGCAACAAGTCACTGTAGAAAGTATCAAGATCAAGTTTCTTGGCAATTGCGCCCGCTACCCGGCTATTATCACCTGTGAGCATGGATATGTGCTTCATACCGGCTCGATGAAGTGCACTTATGGCTTCCGAGCTGTTTTCTCGTAAGGTATCAGCTACCGCAATCATGCCAAGAATGAGATTCTGAGTGCCCAACAACATGACAGTTTTGCCTTGCTGTTCAAGATTCACAAGTACTTCCTCATGTGGAGCCAGATCATAACCAAGGTCTTCAAATAAGCGGACATTGCCGATGTACATCGTTTGACCTTCGATTTCCGCTTGCGCCCCGCGTCCCACTAATGCCTTGAAATGAATAGAAGTCATTAACTCAAAACCATTTGCCTTTTCAACGACAGCCTTGGCCAATGGATGTTCGGACCATTTTTCAATTCCCGCCGCCAGTCCTAAAAATCGAGCTTCTGAATCACCGTTCGTTATAATGACATCCGTTACCACTGGACGGCCTTGTGTTAACGTGCCGGTTTTATCAAATGCGATGGCATCGATAGAACCCATCTGTTCCAAATATGCGCCTCCCTTGATAAGCACACCTTATCTGGAGGCATTGCCGATAGCGGAGACGATAGCAACCGGAGTAGAAATGACCAATGCACAAGGGCAGGAGATGACAAGCAACACCAATCCGTTATAAAACCACGGAGCAAAAGGTTGCTGGAATACCAGCCAAGGCACAACCATAACTCTAGCGGCCAGTATCAGGACGAGAGGGGTATAATACTTTGCGAAAACATCGACAAATTGTTGTGAAGGAGCCTTTTGCGGCTGGGCTTCCTCTACCAGATGGGTAATCCTGGCCAGAGTCGAATTATCGGCACTTTTCGTTACGGTGATTTCCAGGGCGCCGTGTTCGTTCACTGTCCCGGCATAAACGATATCACCTGCTGATTTTTCAATAGGAATCGATTCGCCGGTAATAGTAGCCTGATTGACCGCCGACACCCCGCTGTGAACAATTCCATCCATGGCTATTCGCTCGCCTGGTTTGACTATTATGAGATCACCTACCACGATGTCCTCAACCAGCAAACTTTTTTCTTCATTGTTCCGTCGAACCAAAGCCACCGGTGGTGCGAGTTCCATCAACGATCGGATGGATTGGCGAGTTTTGTCCATGGTGTAAGCCTGCAAGGTGTTGCCCACGGAAAACAAAAATGCCACGGCAGCGCCTTCGCTCCATTCGCCTATGGCCGCTGCACCAATTATAGCTGCAGTCATCAGAAAATTCATATCGAGCGATAAGGACCGCAGGCTGTAGAATCCACTTCTGGCTGCGTAAAATCCACCGATAATGACAGCGAGAGCATAGAGCCAAATAATATTGCTCTGGGGCATGCCAAGCCAGTCAGAGACTGTAGCACTTGTCAGCAGCAGTCCCGACACAATTGTAGTAAGGGTCCGGGCACTTTTCCACCAGACGGTTTCCGATAAAGGTTTACGAGTAGTCCCGTCCTTTGTTGCCTGTCCTTCGCAAATATTCGTACATTCTGAAATAATTGACAAATTTGCATGTGCCTGCCAAGCTAAAATCATGATAAGACTGCTTGGAAATATTGTTTTGTTTATATGGTCGAAGTTCAAAATCACCTCGAATCTCGCTGCCGATAATCTTGCGCTTCGCCAACAACTGGTTGTAATGAAACGGGTGAACAAGCGGCCGAAAATCCGACTGACGGATCGACTCTTCTGGGTTGTGCTTTCCCGAATTTGGACTCCTTGGTGTAAATCTCTCGTCATAGTAAAGCCGGCCACTGTTATCCATTGGCATCGCAAGGGTTTCAAACTGTTCTGGAAATTCAAATCCAAAGGTCCTGGAAGGCCTCAAGTCAGTCATGAAAGCCGTGATCTTGTCAGGAGGATGGCTGCAGCCAATCTAAGCTGGGGTGCACCCAGGATTCATGGGGAATTACTCAGGCTGGGATTCGAGGTTTCTGAAAGAACAGTATCGAACCTGATGCCCCGGCGTCCGCCGAATTCAAGGCTGTCTCAGACATGGCGGACTTTCCTGAAAAACCATGCAAACACCTGTTCGATTGATTTTTTCACTGTTCCGACAGCCGCTTTCAACATCTTGTTCGTTCTTGTGGTTCTCAGCCACAGCCGTCGCAAAGTAGTACATTTCAGTATAACTTCAAATCCGACGGCCGAATGGACAGCTCAACAGATCATGGAAGCCTTTCCCTGGGATACGGCACCAAAGTATTTGATGCGGGATCGGGATGCAATCTATGGTGTTTTCTTTCGCAATCGAGTGAAAAACATGGGTATTAAAGAGGTGATCTCGGCACCACGCAGTCCTTGGCAAAACCCGTTTGTTGAAAGGATAATCGGCTTGATCAGGCGAGAATGTACAGACCATGTCATCGTCTTGAACCAAGGCCATCTGAAGAACATTCTTTGCGCGTATTTCCAATATTACCATAACGACAGAACGCATTTGAGCCTTGAAAAGGATTCGCCTGACAGCTGGCAGATACAGCCCAGACCTGCCGGAAAGTGCAAGATAATCGCTTTGCCGCGGATCGGTGGGATACATCATCGATACGAGTGGAAAAAAGCGGCCTGAAATGCAAATCGTCATGAGACCATCAGACAGCCTTTGCCGATCTTTACCCGGAATCGACCTCACTCTAAGATTTCGCTTTGAAATCGTTTAGTTCAAATAAACCTGACTCCGGATAATTGCCTTCAATAGCTACACAGAGGATGATGTATTACATCATTTTCGCCACGGATGAATATTTGCGAGGGACAGGTATTCATTATGGAAAAAACCGGCAATGTGGCAGCGGTACAACGGCAGTTGGGACACAAGAACGCCTCTTTCTCTCTACAGTATTCCCGAATAACCAACGATGAGCTGAAGCAGATTCTGGATGAAAGATAGGGGGGAGATTTTATACCGAAACCTTCGGTTATAAAAGGGCGATTAATGTCAAAACCGTAGGTTTTCCATCAAATGCCCGCTGGTCCTAATCTCAATCCCGCAGTTTTCAGCTTTGCTCCAACCTAAAATCTTCGAATAGTCCACCAGGTTAAATCTCCATTTTTCTTTTTTGTATTTGTTGTTTCACTTGCTGAATCTGAAATCGATATTTCAGCTGTAAGTCAATGATATCATGGCCTGCAGAAGAGGTTAGTGACAAACCGGGGGGGGAGTCAAAGAACCCCATCTCCTAAACAATGTCGTCCTTACAACAAGGAACATTTCGGGGCTCAATCCCTTCAAACTTTCGGCTTACGGCCTATCTGCTCGCGAATCTGTGGTTGGCCTATCTTCCGGGACGGGATTTCCACCCGCTTGATTATACGACCTGACCCGGCCGCACTTAATATTTTATCTGATACTCTCAAAGTCCACTTTGATCTTTCACCTCAAGCTACCGAAAACTAAAATTCTTTGTGAGAAATTCTGTCCGAGCATCAATTATAATGATTTGAAAAACCGGTTCAAAAGTCATGAGGCAGTAACGGTCGTTTGCATAACCCCAGATTTCGGAACTAAATTGCGTTACAAAATCAAAACAAGCAGCAAGCCATTCTAATATACTGAGATTACAGTGAAATGAATGGAATGCGACTATGTTCTTTTGAGACTGTAAACGATTGGTTTTTTTAGCACCAAATCGTCTATGTTTCTGGAATTACACAAGAGATGTTTTTTGGGTAACAAAACTATTTGAGACGCAAACTATTCTGACACATAGGGTCAGTCACTGCTGTCTCATAATTTGTTACGGAATTTCGAATAAATAAAGGCTCGGAGAGCTGCTTGTGTTATAATGAATGTGTGAAAAACAAAACAACATCAAGGAGATCCGAGCCATGGCACATTCTAACACGATTCTTTATCAGATTGCTTCATTTATCCC
>JBFHGS010000169.1:0-11079 GCA_041582995.1 Desulfopila sp.
GCCTGGTAGTTCTTGATTTTGCCGTCCTGAATAACGATCCAGTGTGACAGGAGACCCCGAGGAGCCTCGTGAACACCGACACCACGCTGCTCGCCTTTTGGAAAGACAGGCGGATTGAAAATCTCGTAGTCACCGGAAGCGATGTTGTTGACCAGTTTGTCCCAGTGCTCAAGGCAAAGATCAGCCATGATGCCTGCGCGTACTGCACGGGCAGCGTGACGACCGATGGTACCATGCAGAATCTCAGGACCAACCTGAACTCCGGCAACGGCGCTTACGCGGGCAAGGAAGGAGTCAACAGCCTTAACGCTTCTCTCATGACCCTGTGCATAACCGACCACCATCTGTGCCAGAGGACCAACCTGCATCGGCTTACCCTGGAAACGTGGAGCCTTAAGCCAGGTGTATTTACCTTCGTCTTCAAACTGGGTGAATTTCGGATCGGTGGAGCTGTCCCATGGATGCTTGGACCAGTCACCGTCATACCATGCCTTAGCGATGGACTCTTCAACGTTATCGATGAAGTATTTATCAGCGATACCGGTAATCGGCTTGACAGTGCTGAGGTCGCCGTCAAAAACGGTACCACCCGGCAGGTCAGCTTTGGTTCCCGCTGCATCGAGGAACATATCCGGAGCAGCCATATAGTTGGTAACACCGGCGCCATACGGAATCCATTCTTTATAGAGAGCACCAACTGCTACAACATCAGTCATGTAGACCATATTGATGAAGTCGCGAACCTCAGTTACCAGCTGCTTGACGTAGTAGAGGCGTTCCATGGTGACCGCAGTCTGGTTCTCAGGGTTGATGTTTGTAGTAACACCACCAACAGAGAGGTTCTGAACATGCGGGTTTTTGCCGCCGATGATGGCGAGCGCCTGGGTAGCTTTGCGCTGATAATCAAGTGCTTCCAGGTAATGGGAAACTGCCATGAGGTTTGCCTCGGGTGGCAGCTTCATAGCGGAGTGACCCCAGTATGCGTTGGCGAATGGTCCGAGCTGACCACTGGCCACAAGGCCTTTCAACTTGTCTTTTACTGCTGCAAAACGTTTCGGGCTGTTGCCGTGCCAGTCAGAAAGGCTGTCAGCCAGTTTGGCTGTGGCAACAGGATCGGCGTCAAGCGCACTTACAACATCAACCCAGTCAAGTGCGGACAGGGCGTAGAAGTGTACTATATGGTCGTGCAGACAGTGGATGGACTGAACCATGTTTCTGATCAGCTGAGCATTCAGCGGAATCTCAAGTCCAAGTGCGTTCTCGACCGAACGTACAGAAGCGAGCGCGTGAACGGTGGTACATACACCACAGATACGCTGAACGAAAAGCCATGCATCGCGGGGATCACGGCCTTTAAGGATGTTCTCGAGACCACGGTACATCTGGCCTGATGACCAGGCTTTGGTGATCTCTCCACCATCAACTTCGACATCTATTCGTAAGTGACCCTCGATCCTGGTAACCGGATCAATGGTAATTCTCTGAGCCATTTGCAAAACCTCCATTAAATATTGGTATACCTGACAGGCGGGTGTGTAGCTAATTTTCCTGTGCTGCCGGTATGAAATTCACTGAACTGTCCGGGCGACTTACTCTTCGCTTTTGCCTTTGGTTTTGATCAGGCTTTTGCCGATACCCACAGCTGCGTGTATACCCACTGCTGCAGCGGTAACACCGAGAACCTTTTTGCCGATGCTGTCAGCATCTTCAATAATTCCGGTACCTGGGATTTTAACCTGCGGCAGTCTGTCGTAGAAAGGAGTCATGGTGTCCCAGAAATTCGGCTCAGTACAGCCGATACATCCGTGACCAACACTGACAGGCCATACATCGACGTCGTTAAAGCGTACTGCAGGACAGTTGGAGAAGGTCTCAGGACCTTTGCAGCCAACTTTGTAGAGACAGTATCCGAGCTTATGGAACTCGTCGCCGAACTGCTCAACGAAACGACCTTCGTCAAAGTGAGCACGTCTTTCACAATGGTCGTGAATTCTGCGGCCATAAGCAAAGAGTGGACGACCGAGCTTATCAAGCTGCGGCAGACGTTTGAAAGTGAGATAATGGAGGATTGTACCCAGGAAAGAGATCGGGTTTGGTGGACAGCCTGAGATATTTACAATCGGCTTGTCTTTGACCAGATCCATAACACCAACCGCGCCAGTCGGGTTTGGAGATGCTGCCTGTATACCACCGAAAGTGGCACAGGTTCCTATCGCGATGATAGCAGATGCTTTCGGAGCAACCTCAGCCAGGATTTCCATAGCTGTTTTGCCCGCGATCATACAGTGAATACCGTTGTCCTTGGTGGGGATAGCGCCTTCTACAACAAGAATGAACGGATGGTTGTTGACGGTGTCATGCAGGTTGTGCTCAGCCTGGTGACCGGCTGCTGCCATGATCGTCTCATGGTAATCAAGAGAAATAATATCGAGTAACAGGCGGGCAAGATCAGGATGTGAAGAGCGCAGGAGGCTCTCAGTACATCCTGTGCATTCCTGAAAGTGTAACCAGATAACTCGTGGGCGCTCGCCATTTGCTGCTGCCTCGACCATCTTTGGGATAACTGCTTCGGACAGTCCCAGGGCGGCAGCCGCCATGGTGACTCCCTTCAGGAAACCGCGCCGATTTAACTGCGGATCCAGAGTTTTGTTTACCGTGTCTGCCATATCAACCTCCTATTGCTGTGACAACAATTGTGCGCATAAAGCGCGATTGTGCCGGCACCACAATGCCGGACAAAAAAATAAGACTTACAGCCTAACCCCTGTTTTCTTTAGTTTTACCGTGCGCCTGAATTCTGGAAAAAAACCTTGAAAAAAAGGGGGGTACGACAACAGAGCAATCACGTTGTAAATAGAAATAATTGCGAGTAAATGCAAATAAAATGAGAGACAGATGTATAAATAATGGTTATGCAGATAGCTGAAAAAAATGATTTATGCCTAATAAATTAGCAATAACAATATGATACAGGGTGTTGAGGAAATTCCGTAATGTTAAGGGGCATTTTTGCGATGCTGGGCGAAATGTTCAATCTGTGCAACTATTTCTTTAAGCCGAAGATGCCTTTTTTGGATCGTGGGGCAAAGGCGGGTTTGTTGTGGCCGTTGGAAGATTTTTTTATCGGCTCGGGTTTGGACGGATTGGGGTGATTGTGCGTAGTATGCACAACATCCAGACGGTCATCGCTCACCTGTTGATCTGTAGTGATTTCCATGTAACAGTAATAGAAAAGCGAGCAGCGTTTGAAGTAGCTTTTTTTCCGCAGCCACTTAGGCCAGGTGTTGTCCTGACGATGCTGGATAAGGGCGCTGAGGTTGGTGAGAAGTGTCGTGATATCCTGCCGTAAAGCTCGTCTGAGGTTGAGAGGTACACCTATTTCCCGGTCTATGTCGGCGCGGATTTTTTTACTCATATGGAACAGCTCAGAGCCCTTGAGCTGTCTGGAGAATATTTCAAAATTTGCCTCAACCCAGGGTATGAGGATGAGAGCCAGCATGAAATAGTCAGGTTGACGGGATACTTTGTTGTTGACGGCAACAGTGTTTATCCGGTCGATAAGCGTGAAAATAGTCGTGAGCTGCTGGCGGCAGGAAGTGGATGTGCCAATCTTGCTGAACAGACAGTTCTTGTAAATCTGGAAGAGATCGACAAATATCCCGGATTCCACGGCCAGTTCAAACCACGCTGCTGCAGAGCCGCAATAGATATCCTTCAACGTCTCATCCCGAAGGCGGGAGGGGGGGCAGAGCAGGAGTTTGTCGTGGTGTGTACAGATTGCCTGCCAGGATATTTCCTCGATAGTGAAGGCGTTTCTGGCAGCGTGCCGGATGGCCCGCAACATTCGAACCGGATCACGGTTGATGCGTTTATCGGGCTTGCCGACGATACGTATCACAGAAGCATCGAGATCGCGAACCCCATTTACATGATCAATGATCGTATTTTTCTCTATTTCATAGAACAGGGAGTTGATCGTGAGGTCACGGCGCTGGGCATCTTCGTCAAGTGAACCGAAGGTGTTGTTCGGGGCAAGGACAGCCTCAGGACCATCCAGATCGTGTTCGCTGAGAGAGCGCAGAGTTGAGACTTCGACCACATTGCCGTTTCGGAAAAATATCTGCACCAGCCGAAATCTTCTGCCAATAGCTTTGGAATTCGGGAACAGTTTCCTGATCTGGCCCGGACGTGCGTCTGTACTGATGTCGAAGTCCTTGGGTTCTTTGCCTAGATAGAGATCGCGCACCCCGCCACCGACAAGGTAGGCTGAGAAGCCTGCCTTGTTGAGTTTTTGCATGACATACAACGCATCCGGATTGATCATCTTCCGGGTTATAGGATGTTCTCCGGGTGCTATGACCCGGGTCGTATGACTCGGAGTAGCTACGGCGGTTGCGGCATGCTCGATGGATTCCATAGGGTGCAAGAGTATCAGGTGGCCGGGTTGAAGCCAATGCCTTCCTTGAATACTGATTCTGCCTGCTCCCGGAATTGTCTGAATATTTCGGCCACTGGCAGTATCTCTTTCATTTTATAGGTGTTTGAGCCTGCGAAAACAAGCCCATCTTGAATATTGCCGTCCCGGGAGGCCATCAGGCGTTCGCTGATACAGTAATGGTGATCGCATTTTTTCAGGCAGAAGTGCGCACATTTTTTGGTTGAGTGATCCGCACCCTGGTTTTTAGCTGCAACGAAAGGGGTATTAATGGCCCGGCCGGGCATGCCGACAGGAGAAGACGTCAGAACAATGTCATCTTTTCCGGCATTGAGGTAGGCCTGTTTGAACTCGTCGGCAACGTCACATTCTTCACTGAGTACAAATCGTGAAGCGACCTGAACTCCATCTGCTCCATATTTGTCCATCATCTCAGCCATTTCGTAGCCGTTAGTGATACCGCCTGCGGCGATGAGCGGAATGTTCTTGACCACGTCACGTATGGCTGGGAAGATCTCTCGTAACGGTTTGTCGGTTCCGAGGTGTCCGCCTGCTTCTGTGGCCTCAACGATTACAGCGGAGGCACCGAGGCGCTCGGCGAGTTTGGCCAGCGACGGCGAAGATACAATCATGACGATTGGTACGTTATGCTCTTTACCAATCTTGAAAATATCCCGAGAGAAACCGGCCCCGGTGATTATCATGTCAATACCGGACTCGATAGAACCCATAACCGTGTTGTAGAAGTTCTTCATGGCGTACATGATGTTTACGCCTACAACACCGTTTGTCATGCTTTTGGCTTTACGAATATCAGCCTGAAGCTCTTCAACGGGGATGGCGGAGCCGCCGATAATGCCGATTCCTCCGCAGGAAGCAACAGGGGCAGCGAGGGCCGAAGTTGAAACACGAATAGACATACCACCCTGTATTAATGGAAATGGGGCGGTAAATTTTCCTATAGTAAGCGATGGTAACTTCATGTACGGCAATACTCCTTATATGAATAATATTAACTGCAGAGACGGATAATGCCCCTCTTCAGGCATTTTGTCAAGCGGTCTAATTACGCGCCAGAACGAGCATATCGAGCATATCCACGGTAGTAGCAGGCGTTCTGCAGTCTATAGCGAGGGTTTTGCAAGACTTTTGGGCTGTGCTTGACAAAGTCGGAAAATTGCGTTTAATTTTATTCTTTTTTTGATTAAGCATTACAATAATCACTCAATTCCCAAATTGTGGAGAGATTTTAGTGAAACTCAAGGCCCTGAATGGCTTTAAAGATATACTTCCGGCAGATGTTGCGCTCTGGCAGCGGGTGGAGTCAACCGCCCGCGACGTATTTGCGCGTTTTCAATTTTCCGAGATTCGTTTACCCATACTCGAAAAAACTGAACTTTTCGCTCGCTCCATCGGTGAAGCAACTGATATCGTAGAGAAAGAAATGTACAGCTTCGTCGAGAAGGGCGTGACTATGCGGCCTGAGGCGACAGCGCAGCTCATTCGTGCCTATATTGAACATGGGTTATATGTGCAGCGACCGGTTCAGCGTCTCTTTACTATAGGACCAATGTTTCGGCATGAGCGTCCGCAGAAGGGACGGCTTCGTCAGTTTCACCAGATGAGCATTGAAGTGCTTGGTGCAGATAATCCCCGGGTTGATGCTGAGATAATGGCAATGGGTTCGATGCTGCTGAAGCAGCTTGGTATCGACGTTAGCCTTGAAGTAAACTCGCTGGGTTGCCCGGAATGTCGTCCGGTTTTCCGTGAGCGGCTTTTGGCCTTTCTGGCTGAACGTGTTGAGCATCTCTGTGATGACTGCAAGAGAAGGATTTCAACAAATCCGCTGCGGGTACTCGATTGTAAGAATCCAGCCTGCCGCGAACAGGTGGAGGACGCCCCTTCACTCGTTGAAA
Organism: Desulfopila sp.; assembly: GCA_041582995.1. Classification (GTDB taxonomy): domain Bacteria; phylum Desulfobacterota; class Desulfobulbia; order Desulfobulbales; family Desulfocapsaceae; genus Desulfopila. Next base: position 6,352 of record JBFHGS010000169.1, read on the forward strand.
ACCTCTGCAACGCATGTGATGATCATTTTACTATTGTGCGTAAATGCCTTGAGACGCTAGGTGTAACTTACACACTTAATAAATTTATGGTCCGTGGTCTTGATTACTATTGCCGAACGACTTTTGAGTTTGTGACCACAGAGCTTGGCGCACAGTCTGCCGTTGGCGGTGGCGGCCGGTATGACGGCCTTGTGGAGCAGCTGGGTGGGCCGAAGAAAATCCCTGGAATCGGTTTTGCCATGGGGATCGAGCGACTTGTCCTTCTACTGCAGCAGCAGGAGCCGGAAGAGGGCAGGCTGATCGAACTCGATGTTTTTGTAGCGGGGCTTGGTGCTGAAGCATCAGAACTCTGCTATGACCTGGTTCACGAGTTGCGTGCGAGTGGGTTCAGGGTCGGTATGGATCATGACGGGCGCAGTCTGAAAAGTCAGATGAAACTGGCTGATAAGGGTGGCTCGGCCTTCGTACTGATTGTCGGGGAAAATGAGCTGGCAACAGGAAACGGGGTGCTGAGAAATATGGCAAACCAGGAGCAGCAGGAAGTTGCACTCACCGCTGCAGCCATAAGTGAGCATCTGACAGGCTCTCTGTAGAGCCACACTGAAAAAACGTTGAGGGCATCTATATTTTGATCGAATATTCACTTTTTTCAAAGTAACGTAGAGCCACTTCAATTCGCTGCAGAAAGAATAACGAGTTTATACCTCTCCGGCTGGGGTTGCCACTTCAGCCGGTAGAGTTTCTTACACTCTTTTACCCATTCAGGGTGAAAGAAAATTCAACGAGATTAACGATATCATGGAATCAATGGGAAGTATGGTCCGGTCGCATTCCTGTAATGCACTTGGCAAGGAAAATATCGGTGAAGAAGTTACGCTCATGGGCTGGGTCCTGCGCAGGCGTGATCATGGTGGCGTTATTTTTATAGATCTTCGTGATCGCGAAGGTATTACTCAGGTGGTGTTGAACCCGGAGATTAATCCGGAGACCCATGCCAAGGCTCACAAGGTGAGAAGTGAATGGGTTCTTGCCGTGAAGGGAACCGTTGCAGCCCGTCCGGGTGATATGGCCAATCCCAAATTGAGAACGGGTGAGATCGAAATCATGATAAGTGAACTTCGCATCCTCAACACCAGTGAAACACCTCCGTTCCCGCTTGATGAAGATACAGAGATAAGCGATAACCTGCGGCTGCAGTACCGCTATCTTGACCTGCGTCGTCCGGAAATGGCATCCAACCTGATCATGCGTCATAAGGCGGTTCAGTCCATCAGGAATTACCTGAACGATAATCGATTCCTGGATATCGAAACACCGATGCTGACCCGTTCAACTCCGGAAGGCGCCCGCGATTATCTGGTGCCAAGTCGAGTCAACGCAGGCAAGTTCTATGCTTTGCCGCAGTCCCCGCAGCTCTTCAAGCAGTTGTTGATGATTGCCGGAATGGATCGCTACTATCAGATCGTGAAATGTTTCCGTGATGAGGATCTGCGTGCCGATCGTCAGCCTGAGTTTACCCAGATAGATATGGAGCTCTCATTTGTCGATGAGGAGCAGGTTATCGAGGTAACAGAAGGCATGATTGCCCAGCTTTTCAAGGATACTATCGGCCTTGACCTGCAGCCTCCGTTTAACCGCATGTCATATGATGAGGCAATGGCTCGTTTTGGTACCGATCGGCCCGATGTCCGTTTTGGTCTTGAACTTGTCGATCTGACCGATATTGCCAAAACCTGCAGCTTCAAGGTGTTCCGCTCTATCGCTGATGGTGGCGGAACTGTCCGGGCTATTAATGCCAAGGGTTGTGCGAATTTCTCCAGAAAGGACCTTGATGACCTGACCGAGTACGTTGTACAGTACGGTGCTAAAGGACTGGCCTGGGTGAAAATGAAAGCGGATGGTGAATGGCAGTCGCCGATCGCCAAGTTCTTCTCTGACGAAGAACGTGCTGCTATGAATAGCGTGCTGGCTGCTGAAGAGGGCGATGTGCTCTTTTTCGGTGCAGACAAGACTGCGGTTGTTCTGCAGTATCTCTCAGAACTGCGCCTTGAGCTTGCCCGCCGCCTTGACCTGCTGAAAAAAGATAATTTCAATTTTGTCTGGGTAACGGACTTCCCGCTGGTTGAGTATGATGAGAAAGAGAAACGATTCCAAGCTCTCCATCATCCATTCACCGCTCCGAAAGATGAAGATCTCGACAAACTTGAATCGGACCCCGGCTCCGTATACAGCCGTGCCTACGATCTGGTGCTGAACGGTACTGAGATTGGTGGCGGCTCAATCCGTATTCACCAGAGGGATGTTCAGAGTCGTGTGCTTAAAGCGCTCAGCATCGGAGAGGAGGAGGCAAATGACAAGTTTGGCTTCCTGTTGAGGGCACTTGAGATGGGAGCTCCACCGCATGGTGGTCTGGCTTTCGGTCTCGATCGACTGATGATGCTGATTTGCGGCTGCAGTTCCATCAGAGAAGTAATCGCTTTCCCGAAAACCCAGAAGGCAACCTGTCCACTTACCGAGGCACCTTCTTCGGTTGACAGGAAACAGCTTACCGAACTGTATCTGCGTCCTGACTGGAAAGAATAAACGTATAACAACCGGGATGACCATTGTGCCATCCCGGTTATTCTTCAGCGTTCCTGCCTGTCTGTTTTACCACCATCTCCGCTACCAGCCAAAGTCTGCCAGCTGGACCAGAAATAAGTACACCCCTCCCAGGAAAACTGCACTTATTGCCACAGTCATCAGACAATAGATGACTGCCTCTCGGACTTTTTTAAGGACAACCTCCGGGCAATATCTGCTGAATAGTCTGCGCAATTGCAGCAGGTATTCCCCTGTTATCCGTTGGGTAACATAGAATGGGTTGCGGTTGATATGAGAGTGACAATGGTTCTGCATGGCAATTCCTCCGTGGTTGATTTTTTTGGAGTATAGCCGGGGAGGGGTATCATAGAGTGACTACCCTCCAACTTTTTTTATCGTTAATTGCGTTTTATCACACTCTTTCACTGGCTTGATTCCTGACAATACATGCCTACAATGTAGTATACGGTAGGTTTTGCCGTATACTGCAAAGCAGAGGAGGTACGCACATGGCATCACGCGACGATATTTGTAGAAAAATTGAAGAGATAATTCCTGAAGCCGGGAAATGCGGCATAGATTATAATGTTGAATACGATAAGAAGAATCATGCCTGGACAGTTGATCTGCATCAGGGAGAGCAGCATCTGAAAACGTTTATTGAAGATAATGAGGCGGAGATTTGCCTGGATCAGGAACGATGCATTCCGCTTGGCCTGCAGATAGGTCAATTGAAGCGCAATCTGAACCTGTACAGGCAGTCCTGATGATGTTGCTATGAACAGATGTCACCTGAGTGAATAGATAGAAAAAGAGAGTCGTGAAAAGAAAAAGGCGAAAGAGCACTTCAGCTCTTTCGCCTTTTTTCATGTCTGCTGCGTGCGATATTTGATCAATTATTGTGTTTAATCATCGCAATCATTCTGGCAAGATCCTCTTTATCGAAGTGATACTGGTCCCGGCAGAATTCACACTGGACTTCTGCTCCCTCTTCAGTTTCAAGCAAATCTTGTAGATCCTCACTGCCAAGGGACATAACAGCTCCCTCCATTTTTTCCCTGTTGCAACTGCATTGATAACTGAGGCTTGTGCTGGCAGTAGGATGGAAAGGGATATCTTTAAACAGGATAGAGAGTATATCGGCGGGCGATCTGCCATCATGAAGAAATTCAGTAATAGGCGGCAGAGCCTTCACTTGAGATTCGAGGCTCGTGATAAGTGATTCCTCAATCGGCGGCAGGGCCTGCACCAGAAACCCTCCGGCAGCACTGACAGTACCGTCCGGCAGGAGGTGTACACTTAAGCCAACGACTGAAGGGGTTTGCTCTGATTCAAGTAGATAATAGGCAATATCTTCTCCTATTTCACTTGAGTAGAGCTGGGTCATACCCTGATATTTCTTTTTCATGCCGATATCTTTCGTTACAGTGAGAAAACCTGCTCGACCGAGGCCGGAGGCGACATCTATTTTCCCGTCCCGCAGGGGAACATCGGCCTGAGGGTTAGCGACATAACCACGACTCCAGCCATCGTAACCGGCTTCAGTAATTATTTTGCCTAGCGGGCCGCTTCCTTCGAATTTTAATTGTACATATTGGCCGTCTTTCAACAGAGCGGCAACGAGTGCGGATCCGGTAAGGGCCCGGCCAAGTGCAGCAGCGGCCGTAGGGCCGACATCATGTTTCCTGCAGGCTTCGTTTACCAGCCGGGTTGTATCGCAGGCGAGGCCGAAGAGTCTTCCGTCATTTGCGATCACGCGGTGAAGAATATCAGTCATATCAGTATTTAGTGTGTTTTGAGAAAGGTTGGGTTTTGCTTCGTTAACAGCAATATACTTTATAAGCATCGAGAATGGTTGTGGCAAATCAAAGATTATCATCCTGAAGATATGCAGGAATAAGAATCGCTGTATGGAGAACATCGAGATGTTTTTACGAAATTACAGATAATTAAAATTCAGAAATTGTTTTCTTATCTGTAAAATTCAGGTATAAAACGACAATTTCCATTTTACGTAAAGTGCCTATCGAAGTTCAACCCAAGGAGGATACATCATGCGTTATATTCTGGTTATCTGTTTTTTACTGTTGTGCTCTGTTTCAGTATCTGCACGTGATATTGAAGGGGTTTCCATTGCAGAGCGTA
>JBFHGS010000170.1:0-10905 GCA_041582995.1 Desulfopila sp.
ACCTTCACCTCCCATCATATGTAAATCGAGATTGATTGATGGCCTGGAAACAACCAGTTGATGCAAGGTTGGATCAATGAAATCAGGACCGCATTTAAACGGTTGAACGTTGTGACCACGTCTGGCAAGTGCTGCGAGAATGCCAAGGGTCAGCAGAGTCTTGCCGGAGCCACTTTTCGTCGCACCTATAAGAAATTCAGATCGGCTGTTCATCTAGACTCCTGTTATAACTATTCGACCTGCAACCAACAGACCACTAAAAATAACTGCAGTAACTAACATTAACCTGTTGGTTGTCAGGATATCGGTCGGCTCAAGCGGTCGCAGCGGGTCGCCGAGAGTAGGCTTTTCTACCAGTTTTCCAAAATAGTTTGAACTGCCACCCAGTTGAACACCTATGCTCCCGGCAACTGCAGCCTCCGGGTGTCCTCCATTGGGACTGGCATGTTGCAATCTATCGCGCAGAAGCATCCTGAAGGCACCTGTTGCATCAAGCCGCAATACAAAAGCCGCAACAACAATCAAGATACCGCTGATACGGGCAGGAAGAAAATTAACCACATCATCTACCCGTGCAGATGTCCTGCCAAATTCAAAATATTTTTCATTTTTGTAGCCAAACATAGAATCCATAGTATTGATCGCCTTGTAACCATAGGCCCCGATCACAGCAAGAGAGATGGGAGCAAGAACGTCACCAGCCGGAATCAGGCTCATAATAAGTGCAAAAAAAAGAGGTGACGTTACGCCGTCAACCAGATTTTCAGCGACAGTCTCAACAGAAGCCCGGCAAACACCCTGCACATCAAGACCGGAGGTATCACGTCCCACAATCTTGCCTACCTGAATTCGGGCTTCCGCAAGACCATCACTACGCTGCAGTGCATGGTAGACATCCAGACTATGTCGGGAAAGACTTCTACAGGCAATACTGGTATACAGCAGGAAAACAGCTAATCCACCCTCTGCAAGGGGAGATATCTTATGCAGTAAAGCAAAACCAGCTACAAGAGAAGCAAGCGTAATCAAAAGAACACACAAAAAAGTAAGTGCCCCTGCCAAAAATGGCTGAACTACCTGCTTTCTCATAAATGCCTCAAACTGTGTACACAACCAGCCGATAACCTGCACAGGATGAGGTATCGAACGCGGATCACCAAAAATAAGATCAAGGCAAAAAGCACTTATGAACTGCAGAGTAAAAATCATATCTATTTCAGAAATAGCAGTTAGAGATTGAGGAGTCTGTAAACCTTGTCCATATTCAGATTATTACGGACGGTATCGGCAAGCCGGTCGAATGCCGCCTCAAGATCGTACACAGCAACGATCTTACCGACACGTTGATACCCTTTTTTCTCCCGAAGGGTATCAATAAACCATCTGCGATAAAGATCACTATCAAAAATACCATGCAGATAGGTTCCCCAGACATTGTAATGCGGTGACTTCGAACCACAGACTCTACCGTTCTTAAACTGCAGCACAGGAGGCAGGCCTGAAGTAGATATGCCATGATGGATTTCATAACCCTGAATAGAATGCCCTGACTCTACATGCGTTCCGACTTGTCTGACGAGTTGCTTCTCTGCTTTGAGTTCTGTGCTGATATCAAGCAGGCCGAGCGCTTCAATAGTGCTAAGCGAAGACTCTATACCGAGAGGGTCATGGATTGTATTGCCGAGAATCTGATACCCGCCGCAGATACCAACAATTTCACAACCAGCTTCAGCTTTCTGCCGTAGAACGGGCTTAAATTCCTTGGCCAGCAAAAAACGCAAGTCGCCTATTACGTTTTTTGAGCCCGGGAGGATAATTGCATCAGGACTCCCAAGATCTTTGACAGAATCAACAACCCGTAATGTCACATCAGGTTCAGCAAGGAAAGGTTCAACATCAGTGAAATTTGAAATATGCGGAAAGTCGAGAAGAACGATATCCACCGCTTGAATTGCAGCTGACTGGCGATTGAACAGGCCAGCCTTAAACGACACAGAATCTTCTTCCGGTAAACCCAGATTTGCAAGATAGGGGACAACCCCAATCGCTTCTTTCCCTGTATGCTTTACCAGGTACTGGTGAGCACTATCTAAAAGTGAGGCATCACCTCTGAATCTGTTAACAACAAAACCGCCAATTAATTCACGCTCCCAGGAGGAAAGTACTTCCATTGTTCCTACGAATGAAGCATAGACGCCACCCCTGTCGATATCTCCAACAAGCAAAACCGGAGCCTGAGCATATTGCGCCATTTTCATATTGACGATATCCTCAGCCTTCAAATTCACTTCGCCAGGCGAACCTGCTCCTTCAAGAATAATTGCTTGGTATTCATCGGCCAGACTGTCATAACACGTACGAACTGCCTGCCATGCTTCAGGCTTATAGTGACCATAATCTCGTACGGACATGTTTCCAACAGGTTTGCCGTTGACAATAATCTGACTGCCGGTGTCCGAATTAGGTTTCAAAAGAATTGGATTCATCCGAACATCCGGATCTAGCCTGGCTGCCTGAGCCTGTACAACCTGCGCTCGCCCCATTTCTTCACCGTTACGTGTCACAAATGAGTTAAGTGACATGTTTTGAGCTTTGAAAGGTGCCACTGAGACGCCATCCTGCAGCAGGATTCGGCACATAGCCGCTGTAAGTACAGATTTGCCAGCATTAGAGGATGTCCCCTGAAACATAAGTGCAGGAGTTTTTCGTTTATTTTTCGACGTCAACGAATTCCCTTTCGAATCCAGTGCCTGGTGAAGCGCAGTCAGTAATATAGTATTTTCTTCCTGTGTGCGGACAGCAATTCTAAAATAGCTCTGGTCCAGACCTTCGTAATTATCACAACACCGTATCAGGATTCCATAATGGAGCAATTTAGCAGCCAAAACCAGGGAACTGTGCCCATTCAACAACCGTATAAGCAGATAATTCGCATGTGACGGATATACCTTCAGTTCAGAAAAAGACTTAAGATCGTCAACCAGTTTTTTTCTCAAGTTACTGGCATTCCGACGACTGGCAGTGTGATATGCCGTATCTTTCAAGCATTCAACACCAAAAGTCTGAGCGAGACTGTTTAATGTCCATGGTGGCATATTCTGCTGGACTATCTTCGCTATCTTCTTAGGAAACAACCCAAAACCAAGACGTAATCCTGGTACCCCGAAAAATTTCGTCATTGAATTAAGTGTCAGAACATTGTCAACATTGCCACCAACGCTCATACCACCTTCAACAAAATCAAGAAACGCCTCATCAACCAGGAATGTGGTTTTAGGGAAATCAGCAGCTAAGGCAAGAATTGCTTCTGTTTCAAGCATCGAACCCGTCGGATTGTTGGGAGAGGCGAAAATGACTAAATCATTTTCCTGAATCTGGCCAGCAAGATCCTGAGGAAGAAGTGCGAAATCGTTTTCCTCTTTAAGGGAGAATGTTTCAACAGGAATCCCGGCGAGCTCAACTGCCCGCATATAATCTATATAAGAAGGGACAGGTATGAGGGCGCGAGAGCTCTTGAGCAGTCTGGGGAGAAGGTAAAGTAGTTCTGTTGAACCGTTTGCAGGAACGACTTTTCCTACAGAGACTTTATAGAACGCAGCAATTGTTTTTACCAGTTGGCTATAGTCTGGATCCGGATAGTGAAGAATTTTATCGAGTTCACGACTCACCATTGCCCTGAACCAGTCGGGAGGACCAAGCGGATTAATATTAGCACTGAAGTCGATTATCTGGCCGTAGCTTTGTCCATATTGCTGAAGCACCGCATGAATATTTCCGCCATGCCCTGTTCGGTTTCTTCCCGGGATTTCTGTCATCTGTGTATAACCTTCAGGTAAAGGCAAAATCGCCTGTAATGACGTTACATTTCAAATTGCGCGACCAAACTGTGAGAAAATCTACACCATTGCTGTCAGCCCTATTGCTACTGCCAGTTCGGTGATTTCGCATGTTGCACCAAGCGTATCACCAGTCACTCCACCCAATCTCTTTTCGCAAAAAGAAGAGAAGCCGAAAACAGTTAAGAAAACCATGAGACAAACGATAGCTGTAACTCGCAAGTCTGCTGCCAGAAGACTCATAGCAACCAGAAAAACCAAGCCTATACCTGCTGCAGTACGGGATCTGTTTGAATAAAAGAGTCCGCCGATTCCGCCTTCAGGTCGGGCATAACGCCTGGATGCCATAGTCAAGAGAATGGCACACCGACCTGCAATGGGCATTATTAAGATCGCAGTTGTCATCAATGGAAAAGAAAGAGAACTGAGCGCAGCAAACTTGCCAAGCATGACACAAACGAGCATCACAACACCCATTGCACCGGTCCTGCTATCCTTCATGATTTTTAGGCTCTGCTCCCTCGGCCGCGCACTGAGCAATCCGTCAGCACTATCTGCTACCCCGTCAAGATGAAGAAAACCTGAAATTGCTGAAAGGTAAAACAACACAAGGAAAGCAACGACCAGCGGCGGTAACAATTGACCTGCCACAGCATTCAGTAACATTCCTCCGCAACCTATCAGGAAACCAATTAGAGGGAAGTAGTAAATAGATTCCTGGAAAAACTCTCCATCCCTTGCAACCTGCCAACTCACAGGTATAACAGTCAGAAATCGTAAAGCAGTACAAAAAGCAATACACTTTCTGCACAACGCCTCAGATGAGTGAGCCCCTTTCAGTTCCATTGCATTTCTGATTACTTATCTGAACTGGCGACGGTTGCTTCCTCAAAGGTCAGTACTTCGGCAAGAACAGCCGCTGCTGCCTCCACGATATTCATAGCAAGTGCAGCACCGGTACCTTCTCCAAGTCGAAAGTTGAGATCGAGCAACGGTTTCTTACATCCCAACATCTCCTGCATATGCTTGTGACCCTGTTCAACAGATCGATGTGAAAAGATAAGGTAATCACGGACAAAAGGTTCAATCTTATAGGCAATGAGAGCACCGGCAGTGGAGATAAAGCCATCAATTAGAACTGGCTTTTTATTAGCAGCTGCTCCGAGAATCAGGCCTGCGATACCGCCAATTTCAAACCCGCCAACTTTGGCCAGGATATCAATACCATTCCTGGGATCGGGTTTATTGGTTTCGAGAGATCTCCTTACAACATCAATTTTATGTTGTAACTGTTCATCATTTAAGCCAGTGCCTCGACCGGTCAGTTCAGCGACATCTTTACCAGTGCAAACAGCTGCGATAGCAGTTGAAGGCGTGGTGTTTCCAATCCCCATATCACCCGTACCAAACAGGTCATATTTAACTGAGAGGTTATTGGCCACGTCAATTCCTGCCTCAACAGCTTTCCTGGCCATTGCATCACTCATTGCCGGCCCAACAGCGATGTTGTTAGTGCCGTAACCGATTTTTTTATCAATTATTTTATGATTCCTTACCAATTCACTCAAATCGGAAGCTACACCCATATCAACGACAAACACGTCTGCGCGAGCCTGCCGAGCCAGTGCATTGATACTGGCTCCACCTCTTACAATGTTATACACCATCTGTGGCGTAACTTCGCTGGGGAACTTACTCACGTTTTCGGCAACAACACCGTGGTCTCCGGCCATGGTTACAATTGCTTTATTTTTGAAATTCGGTTTGGCAGTGCGGGTCATTCCCGCCAATTCAATACCGAGATCCATCACATCACCCAAGGCCCAATGAGGCACTGCCAGGTTATCAAGTCGCTGTTTTGCCAGATCTCTTGCTTCAGAATCCTGAGGATATATTCGTTCTTTCGTCGTTTCCAGTAAGCCCATATTCAATTTCCGTTGCTGGTGTTTATGTTCGATCTCGCAATGTTTTCAGCGAGAGTGGAATCCCACATGATACTAGAATAACTTCGTCTGCCTTTCCAGCCAGATATCGGTTACAGCTGCCGACAAGATCGCGGTATTTTCTGGCAAGAGGATTATCCGGCACAATACCGAGTCCCACTTCGTTAGTGACACAACATACAGAACCGGGAAAGGCCTCTATGGCCATCGCAAGTTCCTCCGCCGCATATTTCATCTCAACTTCTCCAAACGGCTCGCCATCATTCTCTGCCCGATACATCAGGTTATTCACCCAAAGAGTAAGGCAATCGATAAGTACCACATTATTCCCGTCAACAGTCTTAAGAACGTGAGCGACATCTGTCCCCTCTTCTATCGAGCTCCAGCCACGACCTTCACGCTCTTTTTTATGGTTCAGAATTCTATCATCCATTTCGGAATCAATAACCGGACAAGTTGCAACAAAACAGCGCATGTCAGATATTTTCTCTGACCTTTCGAGTGCATAGCTGCTTTTTCCGGAACGGGCACCACCTGTAACAAGAATAAAATCACCCATCATTTCCACCCTGAGTTCAAAGATGTCAATATGCCACCATCGCTGAACAGAGATAATGTCGAATAACATCCAGCCTTAATATCAAAGAGTAGATATTTATCACTGGAAATACCAAGATATAAACACATAAGGTGACGGATGACCCCGCCATGCGCAACAACCAGAATCCGTTCTGCATTAGAGCTATCGATTAAACTTTTGACGTTCTGTATCCGCTGCAGAAAGTGACCGGTATTTTCACCTCCTGGGAAAGTAAACATTTCTGACCAATTAGCCCATTCGTCTACTTCTTTCGGCCATTGAACTGAAATCTCATCAAAGGTTTTCTGTTCCCATAAACCGAAATCAATTTCCTTTAAACATGCTTCCTCATGTATATGCAGACCAAGTTTCAAATGTAGCGCAGTTTGCATACATCTGAGCATTGGACTACAGTACAATGCTGAAATACCGAGAGATTGCAATACAGTGCTGGTTTCATCAAGCTGAGCAAAACCAGAACGTGCAACAGGCAGATCAGTTGAACCAATGAATCTGCCGTTTTGCCCGGTACTTCCGTGTCGAAGCAGGTAGAGCGTTTTATCCATACAGGAATCCTTTACGAATTCAGCATATACTTGTCTTTATAGCCGCGGGGAGTGATCATTTTTCCACGCCAGGTAAACGTCGTGCAATTCCCAATCAATACACACGATTGCATGTTAATCTCTTCAAGAAGCATATTATCGAGCGTGGTAACGACAGTACATTCGTTTTCTCTGGTCGCAGCTGTAACAATACCTACAGGAGTATCACCCTTTCTATATTCTCTTATGATCTCCCGCGCTCTTTCAATATGGGAAGCACGGCGTTTAGATTTGGGGTTATACAGAACAATGACAAAATCAGCAGAAGCAGCTGCATGCAATCTTTTTTCAATCACTTCCCACGGAGTGAGCAGATCGGAAAGGCTGATTGCAACAAAATCATGCATCAGAGGAGCACCAAGTCGCGCAGCACAACTGTTTAAAGCAGCAAGCCCGGGGACAACATGTATCTCGACATCGCTGTCCCGTTCAACGGCAATTTCATATATCAGCCCAGCCATTGCATAAATACCTGGGTCTCCACCTGAAATCATTGTTACCCTGGCTCCGGCTTCGGCCTCTTCAAACGCCATTGTACACCGTTGAACTTCTTGCATCATGGCGGAGGAAATGACCTTTTTACCTTCAATATATGGTACTATCAAATCGAGATAGGTTGAATAACCAATAATTATTTCAGAGTCCTCTATGCACTTCAAGGCTTCCGGCGTGATATTTTCAACACTTCCCGGGCCGGTACCTACAACATTAATCAATCCCATTTGTCTATCTTCCTTTCCGCCACTGCGAGAGTCACGTCTTTCCATTTCATCTTGCGTATAATCAGCCGGGATTCAAAACCACCGGACCCGGCAACCAGCAGAGCAGCAGGTTCAGCAACACCCTGAACGCCGACCGCCTTCATTACCGCCTCGGAGAATGAGACATTACTGACATTGTTCAACTCGTCCCTGGTAAAAAAGCAAAGATCGAGATTGTATTTATCAGCAAACTGCAAGATCCCATGCTCATCATTTTTTATATCTATAGTAGCCAGACCTTTGATAGCCCTGGGTTCTATAGCATGCTGTTCGCACAACTCATGAAACGATTTTTCTATATCTGCAGCGGATGTTCCCCGATTGCAGCCAACACCGAGATACAAAATTTCCGGTATACAGCAAAGAACAGCTGATGTCTTATCTTTAATATAGGTTATCGCTATATCTGCTTGTTCTTTGGAAGAAACAGCCAGGTAGTCTGAAGGCAAATTGCCATTCACGGCTTCACAATAGATCTTTGGACACGACCCATTTACCTGCCGCATCGACAACGCCGTAAGTTTCGACCTGTCTGGTACGTGGAGATTGTTCCGGGCAGCCCAAAGATCAAGAGCTGTCTTCCCAAGAACATCGCTGGCAGTAGTAATGACAGCAGTCCCGCCAGTAATTGCCGCGACCTGTCCAGCGAGCAGGTTACCTCCACCAAGGTGTCCGGATAGCAGGCTGACTGCATACCTGCCCTTCTGATCTACAACTACAACACAGGGATCTGTTGCCTTGTCTCGTAGTAACGGTGCGATAGATCGAACAACAATGCCTGTTGCCATCACACAAATGAAACCGTCATACTGTAGCCAGAGATCATGCAGAGCATCAGCGATCTTCATTTTACCTGCGAAACACGTACAGTTTTTTAGAGATCCAGATATGTGCTGAGCAAGTAAATTACCCTCATCCGTTATTGCCAGTACGCACGTTTTCATGTTGCAGCCCTATCATAAACTCGGGGATTACCATATTGGGGTCACTGGCCAATATTCCATTTAAGGCTGAATAGATATCACACCTGCCTGTAAGTGCAAGCCTATATTGTGATGGATCATATCAGACATACACTTTACGACCATTCGAAAATATTCAATTGTTCAATTTGATTTAACACTGCACACCCCTAACACACCACGTCATCTTTCTCCTTGACATTCAGCACTCTCAAACGAGAAAATAGAATAGATTTTCATCTTATCCATTCAGCCTCTTCAGCAGTCCGGTACATTACCATGTGTCTGAATAAAATATCAAAAAAACGAAATACAATAATTAAATAGTGGAGACGTACACACATCAACAAGCGGCAATCGCTGTTACCGACACCGATGGCAAGATCATCTATTGTAACGCGGTCTTCGTTCACCTTTCAGGCCTGAATCGAGATGCTATCCATGGCACCCTGATTGCAAAACTTCTTGCCAGATATTCCGAGAGGTTTCTTGATGACAACTTCTGCAAAGATCTTCTGATCCATGATGATTCGACCACGACTGTTGTAATAAAATGGCCATCCTCAAAGGAACGTAAGTACACAGTTTCACACTCTCATTTCAGCTCAACAAACGGGTTCCCAAACAGGGTTTTCACCATTTTAAGTGCGGGTCCAGATGATAACAAGGCACAGCTTACCTCGCCTCAACCAAAGCTGCATCTCGATAAAACTGCCCTCAGTAAAGAATATATTGAGACCACTCAATTTCTTATCGAAACAAATGTAGAATTGAGAAAAGAAATCAGGCAACATCAACTTGCTCTGAAAGCACTCAAAGAAAGCGAGTCAAGATTTCGTAATTTGACTGAGACAACCAGTGATTTCATCTGGGAAATAGACAAGGGCGGAAAGTATACATATGTCAGCCCCAAGAGCCAGGATTTGCTGGGTTACCTCCCCGAAGAACTTATGAACACAACAAGCCTGCTTTTTCAGGATCCAACCAATGTTACCAGGTTCATTAAGGAGATTGAGGTTTTAAAAACAACTGCCAGAGGATTTCAAGGCTGGGAATATGTGGTCAAACATAAGAATGGCAACGAGGTGGTGATGGAATCATCCGGTGAGCCTATTTTTAACAGCAGCGGTAAATTGTCTGGATTTCGAGGCATAGACAGGGATATCACTGAAAGAACTGAGTATGAAAAAAAGTTAAAACGTGCCAAACGAGTTGCTGAAAAGGCAAATGAAGCCAAGAGCGAATTTCTGGCTAACATGTCCCACGAGCTACGTACTCCGTTGCATGCTATCCTTAGCTATTCACGCTATGGCGAGAAGAAAGTCGACTCTGCTGAACGCACTGATCTTCGCCACTTTTTCCACCAGATCGGCGTGTCGGCCAATAGACTTTTCCCGCTGATTGACGGTCTGCTCGACTTGTCAAAACTCGAAGCAGGAAAGATGAATTACAACCTCATCCATGATGATATACGATTGGAAATCATATCCGCAATATCTGAAATGCGTCACCTGGCAGATAAGAGACACATTACTTTTAAAATTCAGCAACCGGAATATATTCCTTCGGCTCGTTATGACAGAGGGAGGATTGCCCAGGTTATACGCAACATTCTCTCGAATGCTGTTAAATTCAGCCGAGAAAACACAGAAATAGAAATCGGGTTCACTCTGGAAAAGTCTGCACAGGGAGATGACCTTATAAAAACAACAATCACTAATAGTGGTGTCGGGATACCTGAAACAGAACTCGAAGCTATATTCGACAAATTCGTCCAGAGCAGCAAAACCAGAACAGGTGCCGGAGGGACAGGTTTAGGGCTCTCCATCTGCAGAAACATTATCTCAGATATGCAAGGTCGCATATGGGCCGAAAACACCGAAGACAACAGAACACAATTCCATTTCACTTTGCCAGCTACACCAGCAGCAGAGAAAATAGGCCAAATCCTGTTACAGAAAGGACTGGTCTCAAGAGAAGACCTGGAAATTGCTCTACGTCAGCAAAAAATACAAACATGATCTCACTCAAAACAGTATACGCACCCGCAGCCGGTGGAATACTTGTGGTAGATGACAATGATATTAATAGAGATATCTGCGCCATCAACCTTGAAAAACTTCTTCTGCCTATACATTTTGCTGAAAATGGAGCAGAAGGTTTGGCTGTCGCCAGGGAAGTACACCCTGACCTCATTCTTCTGGACATCATGATGCCC
>JBFHGS010000171.1:0-10865 GCA_041582995.1 Desulfopila sp.
AAATATAAATTTCCAAGCTAATGAAACAACGTGAGTATTCTGGATAGCAGGCAAATGATCAGAATCACCTACTAAAAAGATGTACGCTTTAAATTATTTAAGTGGTTCCTAATCCTCTGTTTTCAATTCGCTTCCTCCAAACCTCTAAAGCTTGTCTACGCATAGGCAATTACTTGACAGAACACAAGACATATAACAACAGGTAGAAACAACATAATTTAACAGGTCCTGGTCGCATGGAGTCGGCTTTGCAACTTGTCTCTTACCATTTCAGTTGATCGTTCCTTTTGTCAGGATAAACCTACTGCTATTTTTTTAGCAAAACATAATCTTTCGCTGATCCGACATAGTGAGACACAAATACTAACTTGAAAACAGCGTTGACCAGTATTTACAAAACCCCCTCAAAATATCGTTAAAAGCAGCATTTCAAACCTCAGATATATTCAGGAAATCTCAAAGAGACATTGCATATGCTCTTCAAGGTGCCTTATCTTATATCCTTGTAATTCGCAATTGATGAGAGTTACCCAGCACGTAGACCTGCTCACGAGTGCTGCAAGCAACTGTTGTTACCTATGACATTGAGAAATGGTTGACTTATGAATGATAAAATATTTGATCCTAAAAAATTGCAAAAACTGAATAATCCTCAAAGATTACTGGACATTCCTCCCGATTATATTTGGGGAAAACTGAATATAGAGAAACCAGGCGTGTGTGTTGAAATAGGTGCCGGAACAGCATTTTTCACTGTTGCTTTCTTACAAAAAGCCGAGACATCCACCTTCTACGCCTGTGACCTATCCGAAGTAATGATCAACTGGATGAGAGAAAATATATCTCCCGCTTACCCAAATATTATTCCTGTAAAAACAGAAGAACATACTGTTCCTCTCGATAATGAGATCGCAGATCTGGTGTTTATGATTAATCTTCATCATGAACTGGACAAACCATCCCTGACAATTAAGGAAGCATATAGACTTTTGAAACCCTATGGAAAAATGTTTGTTGTTGATTGGATCAAAACAGATATGCCTGAGGGGCCTCCCACCAGCATACGTTGCCAACCTGATCAAATACAGGAACAATTAGTCAGAGCAGGCTGCGTACACACACAGATCTATAGTGAACTGCAGAAGCATTTTTTGGTTGTCGGCGAAAAAGGCGCAACAGAGGTGTTGTAATAAGTACCAAAGAGAAGAAGAATCGTAGGTTCCGGGACAGCATTTACCGGCATATATCCATCCTGGTTGATTACATTACAACATTTTGAGATAATAACAGAAGTGTATGTTCACGGCAAACGGAGACAGAGCATGAGTAGTTGGCCGGTTTTTTCTAAGACATAAAGATGGAGCCCACGACCGGATTTGAACCGGTGACCTCATCCTTACCAAGGATGCGCTCTACCAACTGAGCTACGTGGGCACCAAAATTACTTTATATTGACAGAATTAAGATGGTGGAGGGGGGAGGATTCGAACCTCCGAAGGCGTTGCCGACAGATTTACAGTCTGTTCCCTTTGGCCACTCGGGAACCCCTCCTTCATATGAATAGCTGATCAAAAAGAAGGCTCTCTCTACTCTTTTTCAGGTACCTTGTAAAGCTTTAACCTATCAAAATACGAAAAAAACAGATTTGCCACGGATAGGTTCTGAGCATATCGGATAGCTGTTACCTGAAAAGACTGTCAGAGTTATTGAAAACTACCCAATCCAGCAATATCAGGTCTGGTCACCCTTTCGACAAAAACCTCAGATTACAAAAGTTCTACCCTGACACTTCACCCCTTCACTCTTTTCTCCTCATCTTCTTTCCGTCTCAACTCATCTTATCCTCAACACTTTTCACTTTGTCTTCCATAGACTGCTCTCTGTCGGTACGGGTACCCAGCTTGATTGTGGTGGTGATACGCGGCGCTCCCATCTGATGTACCTTTTCATGGCATTTTTTAACTGCAGCCATAACCTCATCCCACTCACCTTCGATGTTCGTTCCATACGCATGGAGGGCACTTTTCAGGCCTGCGTCCCTGATTACCTCCTCACAGGCAACAACATATTTTGAAACAGAGACACCTACACCCAGTGGTACAATACACAAATCCAAAATCACTTTCATCCGTTCCTCCCTGTATAATTTGCAGAAACCGCTAATGATTTACCCATCTCATCCGATAACCTTATAACAGAATCATGAAGGATCCATGGTAGTTCACGTAAAAAACGCATACGATCGAATATGACGATGCGTTTCACGCACCCAGAAGCATTATGTTTCAGTTTTTTCGCTACCTCTGTTTGCAGAGTAACTGTTTGTGTTTAAACATCCACATCTTTATATCAAACCATATGATCGATATGATAAGAATCTGCTCAAGTGGTTCCACAATCAAGCTCAAGCGACCTCTGCCTCTCGCATGTATACTCTTCCTGCTCTGCTTCTCTTCAGCATCAGCCGAAGAACTACAGCCCCCTATCGAAACCATCACCAAACCAAGCGCCGATATAGAACTCTCATTTGTTCAAGCTGGCAAAATCCTTGAAATCACTGTTCACGAAGGTGATCAAGTCAAGATAGGCGAGACACTGGCTCGGCAGGAAGATGAAATTGAACTTATTCAGTTGAAGATACTTACTGCAAAGTCAAACAATACCACGCCGATCAAACGCGCACAAACCGAGCTTGCTCAACAACAAAAGTACCTGGAAAAAATATCAATGGCTGTAAAGGATGGGGCTGTCACCCAATGGGAACTGGAAAATGCATCCTTTGCAAGAGACACAGCCCTGCTTTCCCTGAAAATGGCTGAATTTGAACATGACCAGGACCTCCTGCAACAGCAGACCATTGAAGAGGCTCTGCGCAGGTTGCATCTTAACAGTACCCTTAATGGAATCGTAGAAGAGATACGTTCAGAAGAAGGTGAGTCGGTACAAGCTCTCCAGACAGTTATACGAATAGTCAACACTGACCTTATCAGGGTTGATGTACCCGTCCCGGTCGCCAGGGCCAAAAATCTGGCTGTTCAGCAGAAGGCCAAGATCGTCTATGCAGATGGGGAGGAAGTCGTAGGGCATATTGAGAATATATCCTCAGTTGCGGATGCAGCGGCAAACATCCTAAACGTCAACGTGCAGGCCACAAATGCCACACGTAGACCTGCAGGGGAGAGAGTCACAGTCTCTTTCATCGATCAGGTACAATGATAACCCACGCCATCTGAACTGAAAATATACACGGACTGAAGTTCAAACTACCTGCAAATACTTTACGACGGAGGAGACGTGAACGTCTTACACTCCTTTCACCACAGGATGTTTTTAGGTACTGCTCTGCTCAGTATATCTCTGTTGCCTCTGTATCCGGGAAACTGCCGGGCGACCGCCACTCACAAAGAACCACAGAGTAAAGTTTTTATCGGCCCTTTGATCTCGGCCAGTAAGCTGCAGCTGCCATCTGAAATATTCGGCCAGCCACTCACCGGTGCCTCTTCTGCCACTGATGCTTTGCACGAGAACAGAGATTTAAAAAGGGGTGATCTACTTAAGCTCAATCTTGCAACCACTTTACAACTGGCAATTCATAATAACCGGGATGTCCAGATTGCCAATCTCTTCCCGACTATCGCTCAGGAGGCTGGTAAATCAACAGCAGCCGTGCATGACCCAACGATTTTTGCAGAAAGTAGTTACTACAGAACAGACAGACCGATTCAATCAACCCTCGACAACGGTACTGACGGCAGCACAGGTAAGGACGCACTTATAGAAGATGGCTGGCGTGCCAGAACCGGGATACGAAAAACATTACCTAGTGGCGGCGTAGGTTCTGTCTATCTTGAATCGGACTACCTCGACAGCAATAGTGAACTCATCCTTCCCAACCCGCAGTACACCAGTCGATTGACAATTCAACTCCGTCAGGCTCTGTTAAAGGAGCGGGGAGATAAAACGAATAGTTCAAACATTCAGGTCGCAGGCATAAACGTTAAAATTGCTGAACAGCAGTACAGGAAAAATCTGGAAGTAGTCCTGAAGGATGTTGCAACGGCATATTGGAGATTCACCTATTATCAGAAACAATTGCAGGTAAGTAGTGAAGGTGTTGCTGTTGCGGAAGAGATTTTCAAACGGCTTTCCAGCAAACACAAACTCGGCCTCGCCAATCTACTCGATATAGACAGAGCTAATGCTGTTTTGCAGGATCGTAAACTTAACAAGTTTGCCGACATCCGAAACTATAAAACTGCTATGGACCAGTTGAAGTTGCTGCTTGGGTTTCCTCATACTTCAAAAATGTTCATGGCAGACATTGAGCCTACCGAACACATTGTCTATTCAACAGGTCAACTCGACAGGACCGGCGCAATAAACATAGCCATCAGCGCAAGACCGGAAATGGAAATTGCCCGGCTTGAAATTGAATCAGCAGAAATTGAGACTGAACTTGCAGAACATAAAAAACTGCCCACGCTCGATGCCATCGCCAGCTATTCTCATAATGGACTCGGTGAAGATAGCGGCAGCACCATAAGTGATACCATAGACGAAAATCAGGCTAGCTGGACGATCGGATTTGAATTTGAATATCCAATAGGCAACCAGAAAACCAGGGCAGAGTATCGTAAAGCCAATCTGCTCCAGAAGCGTAAAAAACTGGAACTTTTGAAAATTCAGGAACAGATCGGTTTCGAAATACAATCCGCAAGCAGTAAAATTGAAGAATTGTCTTCAGAAATTAAAGCATCCAGCGGAGTGTCAGACGCATACCAACGCGTTTTACAACGTGAAGCCACACTCTTTGAAATTGCCAGAGTAGATAACCAGCGTTTGCTGGATGCTCAGGATGATTACTATCAGGCCCGGCGCAACACCTTACGGGCGGTACTTAATCTCAACATCGCAATGCTGGATTTCAGCTGGGCAAAAGGTACGCTCATCGAAGATCTCAATATTGATCTGAATCAGCAAACTTCTCCGCTGCAGTATGCAGAATACGTCTCTGAGTAAACAGACATTGTACTTCTGCTCTATCCTTACATGACGAATAAATACTATGTCTATGCGGAATGCAATGAACATAACGGCCTCAGAAAGCTGATGCAGCAGTATCAGTTTTCCCGGCCTTTCAACAGATTCAGTAAATCTACCTCAGGAACAGGTCTACTGAAATAATACCCCTGATAGACATCGCAACCCGCCTGCTGCAGAAAATTCAGCTGCCCCTTTGTTTCGACTCCTTCGGCCACAGTCGATAACCCCAGACTTTTGGCCAGAAAGATAATGGAGGAAACAATTGCCTGACTTTCTGTATTTTCCTCAACATCAATAATGAATGATCTGTCGATTTTCAGTTCATCCAATGGCAGTTTGGCCAGATATCCAAGTGAAGAATATCCGGTCCCGAAATCATCTATCGAGATCTTCAGGCCAAGTTTTCTGAATTCTTTTAACAACGTTATCTTTGTTTCAATATCGTCAAGCAGCAGACTCTCAGTGATCTCCAGGGTTATCAGATGTCGCGGTACATCAGTCTGTTGAATAACTTTTTCCACAACAGCAAAAAAATCACGACTATCCAATTGCCTGACCGAGAGATTGATCGCCATACTTATCGGTGGGTATCCTGAATTTATCCACATATTCTGTATGTTCACCGCCTCATCCAAAACGTGTATACCAACAGGGACTATCAGACCGGTTTCCTCCAGCATGGGGATAAAATTCACAGGCGACACCAGAGGTTTATTCTGAGGCTGCCAGCGCAGTAACGCCTCGACGCCTTTGATCTTACCCGTCATAACATCGACTTTCGGCTGATAATGAAAAAGAAACTCCTTCTTCTCCAGAGCTTTTCGTAAACTCATCTCAAGATTAAGCCGATTCTGATACAATGCATTAATCTCAGGAGAGGAAAAATTAAAGGCATCTCCTCCTTTATTGACTGTGAAGTCTTTAGCGCTGGTGGCCAGTCTTCTGAGGTTGACGACATCCTCAGCTTCATCAGGGTAAGTAGCGATACCAATACTCACCGTAATAAAAATATCGTCTTCCCCTACGCGGATCGGTTCCCGTATAGTTTCCAGAATTCTTTTAGCTACAAGCGCAGCAGCTTCAGCACTGGATGTTCTATCAAGCAATACGGAAAAAACACTTCCCTCCATACGGAAAAGACTAAAACTCATTTCAACATCACCGGCCGTATACGTTACTGAATCACCCTCCCGCACCATTTTCTTCAACCGATTCGATACCTCAAGCAGAACCTCATCGGCAGCTCCCACACCGATTGTGGCATTCAGGCGGGAAAAGTTATCTATTGTTACATTCAACAGCGCCAGCCGATCATGATAGCGCTTCGCCTTATTGAGTGACCATAAAAAACGATCATCAAACATGAACTTATTCGGAAGTTGTGTAAGCGGGTCATAGAAAGCCAGCTGATCCATATAGGCCTTGGCTGCCAGGGTATTCCTGACGCGCAAACCGAGTTCACTCTGATCCACCGGCTTGCCCAGAAAATCTGTGGCACCCAGCTCCAGAGCTTTCAGCTTGTTTTCAGAATCGGTTGAACTTGTCAGAACAATAATCGGCAAATATTTAAATTTTTGGGAATTCCGCAAAATCTTGAGAATATCAAAACCTGAAATACCCGGCATCATAAGGTCGAGCAGCAGAACATCTGGCAATGCTTCCTCAAGCACTTTTATTGCTGTAGTCGAATCTTCAACCTGAACGAAATTTTGATAACCAAATTCTTCCAGATACGTCTGCACCACATACATAGTGATGGGTTCATCGTCCACCATCATTATGGTAGCTTTCTGCAGATTTTGTGAATTATTTTCCATTCAACGTGCTCGTAAAAGTCTTCAGAAAAGGTTACTGAAATATTGCGTTACTCTTCAGGTGGCACAATTGCCTGCGAAAGCTGCTTGACCCGCTCAAATTTCTCACCTGCCAGCTTCACTTCCCCACATTTGGCCATTTGTTCCAACTCCGCTGCCGGTTCGGTAAAATCATGGTATCCGACGGTACCTGCTGCACCCTTCAACCAGTGAGCAGACTCCATCAAACCGTTCATATCGCCCGTTTCGTACATCTGCTCCATTTTGTCAATTTCACCATCCAGCTTATCTACAAATTTCTGTACAGCAATTTTGAGTTTAGGATGGGTTGCCAGTACAGACACCACCGATTTCACAGTTGTATCATGCCCTTGCTCTACAGACTTTACCGGCGCAGTGGCCACACGTTCCTGACTCTTTCCTGAATGATTTGCTCTACCTTCCGCTATACCACGAATATTCTGAGTCTCCCTATCCGGCCTAACCACTGCCTGCACCATGGATCTGATTTTTATCAGGGAATTGCGTGCCGCCCCAATTTCTCCAGCTTTTGCTTCTGACTCGAGTTGGGATACCGGTTCGGTAAAATCATGATAACCGACCGTCCCGGCTGCACCTTTCAACCAATGAGCAAGGGCTCTGAGTTCAACCAGATCTCCCTGTTGCGCCGCTGCTTCCATTTTAGCAAATTCCCCATCCAGTTTATCTACAAATTTTAACACAGCACTCTTCAGCTTCGGATGATTCGCCAGGGAGGACACCACCGGAGGATGACTGAGAGAAGTCCTCTCAGCTGCAGTTGCAGGAATCACTGACATGGCAGGAGTTGAGCCTGAAGGCTCTCTTTTCGTTCCCTGAAGATATCCTGCCATCATATTCATAAACGATGTTATATCGAGAGGTTTGGTAATGTAATCAGAATATCCCTTATCCAGGCATTCCCGCTCAAAACCTTTCATGGCATTGGCTGTCATGGCAACGATCGGTTGCTTCAGGCCTTTTTCCCGCATGTGTGTTGCTGCTGTATATCCATCCATTACCGGCATCATAACGTCCATCAAAATCACGTCATATTTTCCACTCAGAGCCTTTTCGAGCGCCACCAACCCGTTTTCAGCTTCGTCAATGCTCACGCCAGCATCTTCGAGCAGTACTTTGACAAGTTCCCGGTTTTCATCACCATCATCTACCACAAGAACCTTGCTGGCAGAAAATGCCCAACGTTCAGTCTCCTCCATATCAAGGGCCATAGAGGAGAGAGCAATCTGCTCGGGTTCAAGATAATTTACATTTTCGCTATCTTCTACCGGCAACTGTATGGAAAAAGTACTGCCTTTTCCAGGTTTACTGGTAACCGTTATGTCTCCATCCAAAGCTCTGGCAAATTTTCGACTGATGGCAAGTCCCAACCCTGTCCCACCAAAACGCCGGGTAACGGAAGCATCGGCCTGTACAAAAGGATCAAATATATTCTCCAAAGATTCCGGATTCATGCCGATACCGGTATCAGCAATGTCAATAATGAGGTGCGGGGATGGCGACTGCTCTTTCGTCTCAACACGACAGGTAACGGTGACACCTCCATGCTCTGTAAATTTTATAGCATTACCAATCAGATTGAAAGCAATCTGCCGCAATCGGGCCGGATCAGTCACTATAGTTTCAGGCAGGGGAGTGAGCGCCGTGAAATTCAGTTGTATGTTTTTCTCATCTGCTTTTGCCCGCAGCATCTGAACAACTTCCTGAACGACCTTGTACGGTTTGGTCTCAATCTTCTCAATTTCAAGACGCCCCGCTTCAACCTTTGACAGATCGAGAATATCGTTGATCAATTCCAGAAGACTCCTGCCACTCGAGTGAATAGTATTCAGATATTTCAGACTATCCTGCTCATTTTTAATGTAGCCCCGTTTTAACAGATCGGTAAAGCCGAGAATGGCATTCATAGGTGTTCTTATTTCATGGCTCATATTCGCCAGAAAAGCACTCTTGGCCTGGTTCGCCTCCTCAGCCTTTTCTTTCGACTCACGCAATTCGATTTCTTTCAGCTCGAGCTGGGTTACATCATCAAAGCTGATCAAAACACCGGCATATCTATTACCTTCACCAAGCACCGGAGAACAATTCACCTTGAATGTTTTCGAATTCTTGCCAGGCATCTGCATCTTCACTATATCATCTTTCTGCACCCCTCCTTCACGAAGAGCCCTCACCCATGGATGGTCTTCCGTTTTGAGTGATTTACTCTCCACATCAAGCCAGGGAAATTCAGCAGTTTTCATCCCTATCAGTTGTGACGGAGACATATTTAACAGATCAGAAAAGGCCTTATTGGCAAGAACGATATGGCTTTTCCTATCGACAATCAACAAGCCTTCAGCCATGGTATCAAGCGCTGCCCGCACTCTGCCGGGAATGGCCTGTGATGGGTCAAGATGCCTCAGCACCTTTCCTAGATACACATAAAAAATCAGAAAGCTGAGTAATCCCATAAAAAAAACAAGTCGCACCATCGGATCGTTATAGATATCCCAGAACAAGCCATTGTTGCGCGAAGTGAAGGTCATCTCCAACTGTCCCCACTCTTGTTCACCCTGCCAGATCGGCACCCGGATCTGCGACTCTCTGGAATATTCCCCACCCATGGGCTGCCAGCGTTCTCCGTGCAATTCTGAAGCCGCATGATACTGACCATTTTCCTTAAGCAAGCCGATCGAAACCAAGTCACTATTGCGCTCTATTATGACTTCAAAATCCTGCAGCAGTCGTTCCGGGTCAGCCTGCGAAACCAGGGTTGAACTGTAAACTGCAATCGTTTCAGCAAGCGAAGCACGTCCTTCCCGAATGGCTCCGTATCTGTCCGGGATAAGACCGAGGAAACCGGCCAGTAAAACCAGACTTATAATTATGCTGCTCTGGCCGAGAGAAACACGGGATTTTGCCGTTAAGTTCATATATTACTCGACTCCCGATCTGGTCTATTCATTTCCGGCTTCATTGTATCAGAGTTGTTGATCAGGCTTTTGGGTTGGTTGAGTTTCTGTTTTCTGTTCACCGCTCTTAATAATTCCTGCCAGTGAATCATCCGCATCGTCTCCGGAGTCATCTCTTCTACCGGAAAGAACAGCCAGCGGGTCTGCGAGTTGCCAGGCTGGCATCGACGAGAGCAGTGAACTCAACAGCACACCGCTGCGAATGAGCCAGATAACGTAACCGGCCGAAAGAGAAGTCGTCGCTGCGATGGCTGAGCCGATAACAGTTTTTTCAAGGCGGGCTTCACTGGTAGTTTCTTCACGTAGAGAGTCCAGTGAATTTTTCAACATCTGTGTTTCAAGAATCGATCGTTTTTTATAAAGGAGATCAAGCACTGTATTCATCTCCATTTTCAAATCATGTCTGATGACTTCATTTTCAATGGCACGAATTGAAGATTCGATCTGATTAATCTGCTGCAGAGTCATACTGTTGTTTTCAGCCTGTTTCAAAACAAGATCGAATTTTAAATCAGCTGCAGTAGCTGCACCGGTTCCACCGGCGACGAGAGCGCTACCAGCTGGGCCTGCTCCACCGGGTGCAGTGAGACTTACATCCTCTTCTTCATCGTCTTCCTCTTCCGCATATTCTTCCGTTGCTACTTCCGTTTCTGTAGCTACCGATAACGGTTCAACCACCATCGGAGCGGAAACTTCTATAGGAATGCCGACAACACTATCAACTACGGTTTCAACTGTTTCAACCTCTTCAATGACCTCCGGTTCTTCAATATCTTCAAGTTCTACCACCGGGATATCCAGTGGCTCAACAGTTGCGACAGTATTGACAGGCGGCGTTGTCGGTGATGATATATTTATAGTGATCAAGGAGACGGCAACTCCGCTTTGCGCCGCTACAGTTACTCCGTCTTCAGACGATTCAACACTGAAACTGCCGTTATCTGTCGATACCGGAGTGAAACGAACACCTGCTGTACCCTGAGCTACAGTCAGAAAATCATCATCAGTTACAGGA
>JBFHGS010000172.1:0-10844 GCA_041582995.1 Desulfopila sp.
CGGCACCACTATTTCCCTGGTGAGTGAATTTCGGGATCAGAATGATAAAGAGGTCGGCAGGATAGAGGTGAAGGTCTCTTTTTATGACCTGATAGAGATGATCGTGAAATCTCCCTGGTGGAAGTCAAATAAAGCTTTTCTAGTTGACCAGAATGGTAAAATTCTGAGCCGCACGGCTCTATTTGAAAGTGTAGATGAAGAGGCTTCGACGGATATTTTCGGCACAGGAAGTGAGCTTGAACGTAAGACTTTGGAAGAGCTGAAAAAAAATGAGTATGGGACGGTATTTGGCAAAGGGTTGCCGCCAGATGAGGTGAGTGGTTATTACCGACTACAAGAGGCGCCATGGACTATGGTGCTGATAGCTCCGGGTGAGGACGCGCTGGGACCGATATTAGATTTCCGGAAATATTATTTTCTCACTGGTGGTGTAGGCATTCTGCTTGCGCTTATACTGATCAGGTTGACGACCACGGGTACTGCCCGATCCATCCGAAAGGTATCAGAGGCGGCGCGGCACCTTGCTAACGGCAATTTCGGTGCACCACTTGAGGAAAGTGGCCGGGACGAGGTAGCTGAGTTAACCCGCGACTTTAATATCATGACCCGTCAACTTCGTGAACGGATGTATCTTCAGGAAGCGATGAGTGTCGCCAGGGAGGTACAGCAGAACCTGCTTCCCCAGTCGAGTTATAACAATTCAGGCGTTGTGATCAGTGGTATCAGTTTGTATTGCCAGGAAACAGGTGGAGATTATTATGATATTCTCCCAAGTCAACATGATGCCCGGCAGGTCGGCGTGGTGCTTGGTGATGTTGTCGGGCATGGGATAGGTGCAGCGTTGTTGATGGCATCAATACGATCTCTCGTGCGGTGCCGAACACTGTTGCCCGGTACGCCGGTAGAGGTAATACGTGACGTCAATGAACTTCTCTGCAGAGATACTGAGCAATCCGGTAATTTTGTTTCACTTTTTTACCTGATAGTTAATCAAAATGAGCGAAAACTTCATTGGGTTCGTTGTGGCCACGACCCGGCAATCGTCTATGAACCTCTGAGGAATGAGTTCAGCGAACTGCGTGGTGATGGCCTGGTGCTGGGCTTCGATAGTACCTGGCCATATCGGCAGAACGATATGACGCTACCTGATGGTGGGCTGATTATTCTTATTGCAAGTGACGGCGTCTGGGAAGCTGAAAATGAGACAGGCGAGCAATTTGGCAGGGAGCGGGTACGAAATATCATTGCCCAGCATAGCCTGAGTTCTCCTGAAGATATAACTACTGCCATAACCGGAGAAATCACCCGGTTTCGCGGTGCACAACCTCAGGGTGATGATATCACCCTGGTGGTGATTAAAACGGCATCTCTTTGAGGTGTAAAGTGTTGGAAAGGAAGGAGAATGAGTAAGACATCAACACCGCCGGTTACAGATAGATCATTGTTTTACTGGGTGATTAAGGATAATCTTAAGCTACAGTTAGTTCTTTTGGTCATTATCCTGCTCGTGGTGTTTGCCCGGGTGTTGCCGCTTGAGATGCAGAAACGGATTATAAATGACTCAATTGCCCTTCGGAAATTTGATAACCTCATAATCTACAGTGTTATCTATCTGCTTTCAGTTGCTGCGGCAAGCGGCCTGAAGCTTGCTATTAATTATTTGCAGACGGTGATTGGCGAGCGGGCAATGGTGGCAATGCGACGGGAGTTATATCACCATATTCTCACGTTGCCGCTGTCATTTTTTCGTAAGACCCAACCTGGGATGGTGGTTTCATCGCTGGTGACAGAACTCAGCACTGCAGGCACTTTTGCGGGTATGGCGGTTGCTGTACCTGTAACAAATATTCTGACTTTACTAGCGTTGTCCGGCTATCTTCTCTGGCTTAATCCCAAACTCGCACTTGCTACGCTTGGAATTTATCCGGTGATAGTCTTTTTTCTCCCCTGGCTACAGAAGAAAAGCAATGTTGCAAATACTGAGCGGGTTGATCTTTCCCGAGAGGTCTCAAGTCAGATTACCGAGTCGATTACGGGTATTCAGGAGGTACAGGTTCATGGCGCATATAACCGGGAAAACCGAAAATTCGGGGATCTCGCCGAAACCCTGAGAAAAATTCGTGTCCGATGGACTTTTCTGAAGTACAGCATTAAGACCACCAATAACTTCTTTGTCAGTCTGGGACCGTTTATTGTTTTTATCTTTGGTGGTTATCTGATCCTGAATGGTGAGCTTGAACTTGGTGCTATGGTAGCGTTCCTTTCAGCCCAGGAGAAATTGTACGACCCCTGGAAGGAGTTGATCGATTATTATCAGAACTATGAGGATGCCAAAGTTCGTTACTCCCGAACCATGTCACATTTCTCAGCAATACCCGATTTTGATCCGTTCACAACGAATGAGGAAACCAGTAAGCTTGCTGGTGACATAGAAGTTACCGACTTGGTTTTTGAGACAAAAGAGGGGACCCGATTGCTTGATGGAGTGAATTTTACTTTGAAATCCGGCATGCATCTGGCGATGGTGGGTTTTTCGGGAAGCGGCAAGTCAACCCTGGTGCAGTGTATTGCCAGAATGCATAAATACAGTACTGGCAGTGTCCGAATAGATGGCAGAGACCTTGACAGCCTCACCAAGAAAGATCTTATCTCGAACATTGGTTACATTTCCCAGAATCCCTTTGTTTTCACTGGGTCGATACGGGATAATCTCCTCTATGCTGAACAGGCGGTCTATGAACTTGGCGAAAATACCAGTAATGGAAGTGACAGAAAATACCCCCAACCTTCGCTTGACCGGCTCATTCTCCCTCTGCAGCAGGCTGGGCTTTTTGTTGATGTGATGCGTTTTGGGCTTGAGAGTTACCTTGACGCCGAATCGGCAGGCCTGAGGCAGAAGATTGTCCGGATTCGGACAAACTTCCGGGCGAACTTCGGTCACAAGTTGGAAAATTATATCGAATTCTACAGGGTTGATAGATTTTTGCGCTATGCCACTATTGCCGATAATATTCTGTTTGGAACATCTTCTGATCGTCAGTTGAGTATAGAGCGCATTTTAGACTATGAAGATTTCCTTCAATTCCTTGAGTCTGCAGGGTTGTTGGAACCGTTACTTGATCTGGGAATAGAGTTGGGGAGACAGACAAATGATATCCTAACTGGTTTTGACTCTGTTGATATGTTTTATAAGTTCAGTCCTGTTAAGCCGGGAAGTCTGGACGAGTGCAGGACGTCTCTTGATCATTTGCGCTTTAGTGGGAAGGCGGGTCTTTCAGAGCAGGAACGGATATTCTTCTTAAAACTTGCTTTAGGTTTTATTCCCGGAGTGCATAAGACTGCGACGCTGACAGAAGATATGGAACAGGCTGTGCTTGCGGGAAGAGCCGCATGGATAAAATGGAGTGAAAAGCATTATCCGGAGACATTTGTACATTATAACGATGCAGAATATATTGCAGATCAATCCATCCTGAACAATATCTTTTTCGGCCGGGTTCGTACAGACCTGTCTCATGCTCAGGAAAAAATTAACCAGGCAATTGTTCAGTTACTGATAGAAGAGGATATCCTTGAAGAAATAGCAAGCATTGGCATGGATTTTCAGGTGGGCAGCATGGGTGACAGACTCTCGGGTGGGCAGAGACAGAAGCTGGCTATTGCGAGGGTTTTGCTGAAACAGCCGAAAATAATCATCATGGATGAGGCAACTTCGGCCCTGGATAACAAATCTCAGGCCCGTATCCAACGATTGATTGAGAGCCGTTGGAAAGGCAGGTGTACTGTTATATCCGTTGTACATCGTCTTGATGCTATCCATAGTTTTGATCGGGTCGCGGTGATGAAGGCCGGAAAAATGATTGAGTACGGAGCATATACCGAACTTATGGAGAAAAAGGGGGTACTCTATGAGCTTGTCTCAGGCAGACGGTAAAGGGCAGGTCACTGAGCTGCAGCAGAATATCGAGATCCTGAAAGAGGTCCCATTTTTTGAAGGATTTCCGACGGAGGTGCTGAAACTCCTTGCCTATCTGTGCGTACGCGGAGATTATGAGAAAGGAGATGCACTCTTTGAGAAAGGAGATGATGCGGGGCTTGCCTGCTATATCATGTCCGGGTCGGTTGCGCTGTATCGTGATGGTAAAAACGGCGAGGAAAAGCTGAGAATTTACCCCGTAGGTGAGTTTGTGGGAGGATTTTCTCTTCTGGGACCGATGCCGGCTTTATTTACGTTGAGAGCTGAAGAGAAAACCTGCTTGCTTATCCTGATGCGTGACCAGTTCAGCAAGGTAATGGAACAACATGCCGAGTTGAACCCATTGTTGCGTAAAGCAATGTTGAAACAGCTTCGCCGCTGGGAAAAATATAATATTGAGGGTTTAGACAGCTGCTGTCTGCAAAAAGTCGGAGTAACGCTATTGTGATACAATGAAGATAAAGTTTCAACTTGACGCAGTATTTGAACAACTGGACCCCCTCTGCAAGGCCGTAGAGACTTTGCAGGAGTCGTTGATGTGTACAGACAAGCAGATGTTTGAAATTACACTCGTGCTTGAAGAGCTCTGTGCAAATGTAATACGGCATAGCGGGGCCAGATTCATGGAAGTTGAGTTGGCTAAAGATTGGGATGTGCTGATCATCACGGTAACTGATGACGGAACACCGTTTGACCCTACGCAAACCCCGGAGGCGGATATCAATCTGCCGCTTGAAAAGAGAGTGCCGGGTGGGCTGGGAATTCATCTTGTACATCATTATACTGACAGTTTTGAGTACAGAAGAGAAAAGGAAAAAAATGTCGTTACGCTAAAAAAAAGTTTGTAGCGATCGACAAAACTCTATTGGGAAAGTTCAATGGACATTATCCTGGCAAAAGAAAACAATACGACCATAGTTAAACCGGTCGGCAGACTTGACTCTATTACTTCTTCGGAATTTGAAAAGAAAATGGGAGACTACCTGAGGGCACCTGGTTGCAATCTGTTGCTCGATTTTGATGATCTGGATTATATCTCCAGTGCGGGTTTGCGTGTTGTTCTCAATCTGGCTAAAGTGTTTCGGGCCGTTGATTGGCAATTTGCCGCCTGTAATATGCAGGATCATGTGCGGGAGGTGTTTGAGATCTCAGGCTTTGATAGTTTTATTACGATCTATGATTCGGTCGGGGAGTTTCTCGGGCGCACGACATCTACCGATTAAAGAATATGGCGGATGAACAACCTATCGCATTGATATCATCATATTTTCTCCAGTATGAGGTGCGTCCGACCAGCAAAAATACCGAATATGCAACATTTGCCGGAGTGTTGGCCACGGTAATGGTTTTTGCTGAAAGTCAGGAATTGGCGAGAGCCCGGGCCGGGCGGCATCTAGGTCGCAGCAACTGGGAGATTCTTGAAGTGAAAAGAGTAATGCTGATTCAGCCCCATCATGTAAAAAACATGGACGGAGTTTTGAAATCCGTTTACCTGAAGGCCGAGCAGGAAGGGATTGCGGCTACTTTTGACGGCTGGAAAAAATCAGCGCGAAGAAGTGGGGCTGGCGGGTCCGCAAAGGTATAAAAAATACGTGGCAATAGCCGTGCGTCCAGTGATTATATATTCTGTAAGTATTTGAATTGGATGAATGTAAAAAATAATATCGAAGGAGTCTGGAGTGAAGGACGATATTGGTGAGCGGTTGGTGCGGGCAGTTAAAGATCCGCAGTCTTCAGGAAGTCAGGAGAGTCTCATGAAAGCCATGGAGCTTACCAAGGCATATGCCAGCTCCGGTTCTATTACGCATTTCAGTGCAGTTGCCAGAACGTTTTACGAACTGTTCGAAATGTTTGAAACCGGCAAGGATCCGAGGGGGAAATAATCTTGAAAAACCCTGATTAGATGTAAGATAGGTCTATTTTTTTGGTTGTCGGCGTCTCAGATAGAGGTCGAGATCTCCTTCGCCGCTATCGTATTTTCGGACCACTTCTTCCAGGTAAATGATATTTTTATTGATGTAGTCCAGATAGAGGTTGCTGTCCACTCCCGACCATTCTCTGAAGTGTGTCCGCATAGCCGTCAACCTGTTGTTGAAAGCGTGATGCAGTCGATGTTCGATGACTTCGTGGTAAAATCCGGTGGTTTGGCGCATCAATGCTATACTTGAGGGATGTTGCTGAATTCCTGCATCCTGCTGTTCGTTATATAAGAGCGGTAAACATTCCAGATAGTATCTATCCGCCATCTGAGCCAGAATGTCGGCTGTGCCAAGTACATGTCCAGCAAGTTGTATCTCATCCGATTCAAAAACGATAGTTTCCGGTTTTTTGGTGAGATTGGTGCAGTCAATAATAGCTTCACAGTTATCCATATAGGCGATTGGAAAACCATGATCGTGCATATACTGACGGGCAAAAGCAATAGACCGTTCCTCATGATTTTTCAAGTACGCTGCGCCGGATGGTTCTGCATCTTTGACGGTTAACAACATGCCGGTATCATGAAAATATGAACAGAGGATACAGAGCTTAATGACATCGGGTGGCAGGATTATCGATTCACAGTGCAGCCCATGAAAGAGACGGATGGCGGCCAGGGTGACATTGCGTGTGTGTCTAAGATCGTGATATTTGACGAAACTCTCACGAAATCCTTGGAATTTACCAGAAAATATTGCAGTCAGATCGAGATGAACCTTCTGAATAAAGCCGTTGCCGGACTCTGGTACGATTGCCGCGAAGATACGCTCTATTTCCGG
Organism: Desulfopila sp.; assembly: GCA_041582995.1. Classification (GTDB taxonomy): domain Bacteria; phylum Desulfobacterota; class Desulfobulbia; order Desulfobulbales; family Desulfocapsaceae; genus Desulfopila. The sequence goes on from JBFHGS010000172.1 coordinate 6,736, forward strand.
AAACGGGTCAGTATCTGGTCCGCCTTCAAAAATTTCACGCAATTCTGCGTTTGAGTATTGTCTGGTAGATTGGTGTGTTTGCCCTTGTTTCATAAAATAATCCTATCTATTCAATGGCAACAAAGCAATTGAAAGATAAATATATTGTGTAATTCCAGCTCAGACCGGTTGCTTTCAGCAACTGCAATACAATAAAAAACTATTCAGCCTCTGGAATTTACAGAGAATTTCATGTTACTATGAAGTATTGTGGATGTAATATGATGTGAAAATTATAGCTGGATCTTAAATTAAAAATCATTGTGGCCCAAGATATGATTGATCAGAAGGACGCTAAAATACTTGTTGTCGATGATGATGAGCTGGTGCGTGTAACGCTTAATGTGCTGGTCTCTTCACTTGGCTATACCTGCATGGTTGCCTGCGATGGGAAGGAAGCCCTGCGCGTTCTGGAAAGCACCCCTGTTGATATTGTGCTGTCAGATATTGTCATGCCTGAAATGGATGGTCTTGAATTATTGGCAAGGATCAGGGAAGACTACAAACAGACAGATGTAATCATTGCCACAGGCTTCAGCGAGAGGACCAATTATGCTGATGTCATTAAAGCCGGTGCGATGGACTTTATCAAAAAGCCAATTGAACAGTCCGAGCTGGAGGCTAAACTTGCCAGAGCTTTCAGGGAGAGAAGTCTTATCCGGCGTCTGGAGCAGCTTTCTTTGAGCGATGGCCTGACAGCTCTGTTGAACCGGCGTGCTTTCGAAGATCGTTTCAGCCATGAGGTCGATCGTGCGAACCGCCAGGGGTATCAGCTTTTCCTCGCTATAATAGATGTCGATAATTTTAAGGACTTCAATGATACATTCGGGCACCAGGAAGGGGATAAAGTTCTCTGTTCGCTTGCCCGTATTCTGGAAGAGTGCACCAGAACGAACGTGGATATGTGTTTTCGTTTAGGTGGAGATGAGTTTGCTGTGCTGCTGCCGCAGACTTCTGCTGATCAGGCGACCGAGATTGTTCAGCGTATATTGCTGCGTTATATTGAGTGTCGCTTCGGCAAAACAACCCTTTCGATTGGGGTGGTATCCTGTCGGCGTAACGTGGATATGCCGCTTTCCGAGGATGAGGCTCAGATGAAACAGAGAGCGGATCAGGCTATGTACGATGCCAAGAACAGTGGTAAAAACTGTGTGGTCTGCCGGATTTGACGACATCATCTGAAACGAAATGTGAGCGGCGGTTCAGGCCTGAGGCATCTGTCTGATTTTTATAGCATACATATCACCTGCGGTTTTCAGATGAAACGAGGTCACAATAAAAAAGAGCCTTTCCCGGGTCGACAGCGACCCGGGAAAGGCTCTTTTTTTTCAGGAGCGTGGGGCGCGGGAATTACTTGTCCAGCCCTTCCTTTGTAAAGGACTTGTCAGGTTCTACCGGATATACACCGTTAAAGCAGGCAAGGCAGAAATTTTCTTTCGGCATGCCTGTTGCTTCAACAAGGCCTTCCAGGCTCAGGTAATGCAGTGAATCAAGTCCGAGATATTCTGCGATTTCGGCATTGGTTCTATTACAGGCAATGAGCTGGGATTCGGAAGGAAAGTCTATGCCATAATAGCAGGCATTTCTTGTCGGAGGACAGCTTACAACCATATGCACTTCTTTAGCTCCGGCTTCACGCAGTGCACGTACGCGGCTTTTTCCGGTCGTGCCTCGGATGATGGAATCCTCGACAATAATAACCCTTTTGTCTTTCAGGAAACCGCGAACTGGATTGAGCTTCACTTTGACATTGAAGTCGCGCATCGACTGGGTTGGTTCAATAAAGGTCCTACCGACATAGTGATTTCTGATCACACCCATTTCCATCGGGATACCTGACGCCTGGGAATAGCCAAGTGCAGCGTAGTTGCCTGAATCCGGAAATGGCATGACAAAGTCAGCATCGATATGCGTTTCTCTGGCCAGAATCTCGCCCATTTTCTTACGTGCGACATAAACGCTGGTACCGAAGATATCAGAATCAGGTCGGGCGAAATAGACCTGTTCGAAGATGCAGAAATTGGTGGATTGCTTTGGCCACGGGAAGAGTGAGCGCATCTCGCCGTTTTGAAAGATAATCACTTCGCCAGGTTCAACATCACGGAGGTATTTTGCCTCAACAAGATCAAGAGCACAGGTCTCGGAAGCGATGATGTAACTGCCATTGGTCAGCTGACCGATGCATAAAGGGCGGAATCCATCCGGATCACGAACCGCGACCATGGTATCCGGAGTCATTAGGAGCATGGAGTAGGCACCCTTCATGGCAAGAAACGTATCACTCAGAGCCTGATCAAGAGTTTTATGGGTGGCTCGCGCCATAAGGTGGAGCACGACCTCGCTATCCATAGTGGTCTGGAAAATAGAACCACGTTCTTCAAGATCTCTACGCAGTGTGAGGCTGTTGGTAAGATTTCCGTTATGGGCAACAGCAAGGGTTCTGCCCTTGTGGGTCACCATAAGTGGCTGCGTGTTGGTGATGTTGGAGGCACCGGTGGTAGAATAGCGAACGTGGCCGATAGAGATATTACCCTTCAACGTTCTCAGAATTTCTTCTGAGAAGACTTCGGGTACCAGACCCATATTTTTGTATGAAGTGACTTTTTCTCCATTAGAGGTGACAATTCCGGCACTTTCCTGCCCGCGATGCTGCAGGGCATAGAGACCGAAGTAGGTCAGTTTAGAGGAGTCTTCATGCCCATAGATGCCGCAGACGCCGCATTCGTGGGTTGGCTTGAGGGACTGGATAGATGAAATATTATCTGACATAAACCTTTCCGTTGGATGACTTCATGCCGCAGAATATCTGAACTGTTGAAGTATAAGGTGTGACAGCAGATGAACTGCAGGGGATGCTGAAATGGTGAAAGGCACAAAGATTTGACGTCTTTGTGCCTTCCGGCTTAACACCAAAAACAATTTTTATAGTATGTGATAGCAGAATTCAACAAGAAAGAATCTGAAACCGTTATTTTTGAACGAAGTATAGCTGAGTTAGTTTTCAGCATGGTCGTTTAACTTTCAGAACTACTCAGGAACAGAGAGTGACAGATGTGATAAGTTCGGTGAGACTGACCAGATCATTCAGGTTAAGTTGCTCATCTGTCGTGTGTACCTTGCTCATTCCGGTTGCAACGATGGCTGTCGGTATCCCGCAGCCGTTGAGGATATTGGCGTCGCTGCCACCTCCGGCAACCAGGAATGTCAACTCTTTACCGGATTTTACCCCTGCTGTGCGGATGCGCTCTATAACGGCGGAATCCATCGTCAGGCTCATCGCCGGGTATTCAGCCATGGTGGTGATACTCACCTTCGGTCTGAGCGTGTTTTCTGGAGAGGAGTTACGCCAGTTTTCTATGGTGTTACGGAAAGCGTTCTCGATCTCTGCGGTGTATTTTGCAAGTTTTTCACTTGAATGGCTGCGAACTTCTCCTTCGATAATCACTTTTTCAGGAATTATGTTTGTCGCAACGCCACCTGAAATAATACCGAAGTTGGCTGTAGACTGCTCATCGAGACGTCCGAGGTGTATTTCATTGATCGCTCTTGCGGCAACCTGAATGGCGCTGATACCCTGTTCAGGATTCAGGCCTGCATGCGCTGCGGCACCGGTTATCTCGATTTTGAATTTATTGGCGGCAGGTGCCCCGATAATAACTGTGTCAATGCCGCTGGAATCGAGCGCATAGCCGTAAGGTGCCTTGACCTGGCTGTAGTCGAGGTGTTTTGCCCCGAGCAGTCCGACTTCTTCGCAGGTTGTGAGTACAAATTCGATGAGACCGTGTTCGAGGTTGTTGTCCCGTATGATGGTCATCAATTCGATCATGGCGGCGAGTCCCGACTTATCATCGCCGCCGAGAATGGTTTCTCCACTGCTGGTGAAGATGTCACCGTTACGAGCGACTTTGACTCCGTTTCCGGGCTCTACTGTATCCATATGAGATGAGAAGAAGACGCCATCAATGTCAGGGCGGGTACCGTTGAAGCGTATAATCAGATTACCGCATTCAGAGCCTGTGCCCGCCATGGAGTTATCCTCAACGATGAAGTCGGCCCCGAGCTGGTTGAAA
>JBFHGS010000173.1:0-10806 GCA_041582995.1 Desulfopila sp.
ATCTTTTGATAATGTGTATGCCAAAAGCGGTGAGATGATTTTGTTTAAGTTAAACGACTTTCACCCTCCTGCTGTTTCTGCTGTTGAAAAGGGTACTCCTAAAATAGTCTGTGATTTTCCAAATACTCGACTTGATGATGCTGTATCGCAAAATATTGCTGCAGGTGGCGCGTTTGTTAATAAGATCCAAGTTGTGGAGGACAGTCTGCCGGACCAGGTAAGGGTAGTTCTGGAACTCCTTCCGGGCAATGACTACGATCTGCAACAGGTGTACTTCAAGGAAGATAATCTGTTTGTCCTCATCGTCAACACCCTTGGCACTGATGAGATAAAGGCCAAAACTCAGTAGCTGTACGGTAGCGGTTGATATTGGTATCCTTTTGGCCTTTGTAAGTAGAAATCGTTACTGATACATCCTTCGAGTGACTGCAATGCTGAAAATTTCAACACAATCTCTCCGCCATAGTCGAGGCCGGATATTTTGATTATTCCAGGCTGGCGGTTGTCTCCGGTCATTGTGTCGTTGAGCCAGTCACTATAACGTATTTCTGCTTCCGTCCCGCCATGTCGATCTGTGAAAAATCTGTTTAATAGCAGTTTATTCTCAATGTCTACCAGTAAATGTTCGACTTTACCGGGTTTGCCTTCAGTATCTTCTGATGCTGTTTGGGGGATAATGCTTACCCAGACACCACGATTCGAGCTGTCACGACGGATATTGATAATGTTAGTGGTTTCCGGAATCCGACCGGTCAGCCATTGTCCCCATGAACTGGCTACCGCAAAGGCAGGAACATCGTAAAGACGGGCAAATTCGTAAAGCCCGCCATCCATGAAGTATTGCTCCATAGTATTCACGAACTGGAAGGATGAACCGGTACTGACAAAGGCGAAAAGAGGTTGGCCAAACGGGTTACTGGATACAAATTTTATCGAGTTTGGTTGCAGGAGCTGAATATAACCGCTGGCAGCGCGGTTTTTGACATGACTTGTGAAGAAAATATTCACATCACTGTCGATGCAGTTACTACGCCCGGCATCAAGCTGACGCATTTCTTCTACCACTTGCAGCACAGCTCTGCGACCGTCATCTGCTAGTGGTTCCCTCCATGGTTTTCTGGCGCAGGCAGAAAAAGAAAGAGTGACTGCTATGCCAATCGCGACAATTGCAGAGCGGGAACAATGGTCTATGAGGGAATCAGTTTTTCTGGAGTTCATCGAGTTTCTTTTGCAGGGCACCTTTTTCAAGTTCATCGTCAAACATCTCCAGACCCTTCAGGTAGGCTTTTCGTGCATCTTCTGTACGATTTAAGGCTTTATAAACGTCTCCAAGGTGAACATATATATGTGGGTCTTCAGGTTCCAGGGCAAGAGCCTGCAGGAGTTCTTCTAAAGCACTATCAAAATTGCCGAGACGAAAGTGGACCCAGCCGAGACTGTCGCGGATAAAGCCGTTATCGGGCTTAAGTTCTGCTGCACGCTGAATGTATTGAAACGCCTGTTCCAGATTAATATTCTGATCAGCCCAGGTATAACCGATGAAATTTAAGGCTTCCGGATGGTCAGGGCTGAGTTCAAGCACTCGTTGCATGGCGGTAAGTGCTTTGTGGTGCAGACCGTTCCTTTCGAGTAGCAAAGCATGTTCGAAGTGAAGTTGTTCGTTTGTCGGGAATGCTGTTGTGCCTGCAGTAATGGAAGCCATAGCTTCATCAACCTTCTCCTGCTCCTGGTAGAGAGAGGCGAGCAGAGCGTAAAAGAGCGGGTGATGATATGAGGGGTTCGCTGTAGCTTCTTTTAGCAAGGCAAGGGCACGGTCATGCATGCCGAGATCACGTAATATTCGGACCTGTAGATAAATACCGTCAGCATATTCCTCTGAGTCCGGAGCGATGGCCTGTAGATACTGGAGTGCTGTATCGCTCTTCCTGGCCTGAAACGTTATGAGACCAAGGAGGTAATTTGCTTCTGAAGCTACTTCACTTTCCCGAAGTGTTTCGAGAACCGTAGTCGCTTCATCTATTTTTCCAAGCCGCAGCATGATTTTGGAAATTGCCATATCAAGGCGACTGGTATTCTCATTTAATTGACGAAGATTTCGTAAGTCGTTGAGTGCTTCTTCATTTTTACCAAGATTGAGCAGGGTTTGAATTCTACCGAGTATTGCTCTCTCGTTTGTGTTGTCGTTGTCAATAATGGTGGTGTAGAGCCGTAGGACATCATCATACTTCCCTTGAGCTGTGTAAAAATCAACCATTTCAAACACGAGTTCAGGGGACCAGTTGAGACGAAGAGACTCCTCGTAGGCTTCAGCAGCTTGAGATGTATTTCCTTGTATCTGCAGAAGTCTGGCCAGATAAACGCGGGCAAAGTAGAGATCGGGGTTGTGTAGGATAAGGTCGCGAAAAATATGTTCTGCTTCTTCAAAGTGGCTCTGCTGAACGGAGAGAATGCCGAGTCGGAGGAGTACGCCTTCATTCCCGGGATCTTGTTTGAGCACTTCGCGGTACAGTTCCATTGCTTCGTCCCGCTTGTTTTGCTGAATACTGAGATGGGCGAGCAACAGGTATTGAGAAAGATCCTCAGAATCTCGTTTTATAGCTTCTTTCAGAAGCTCTGCAGCTTTCTCAGTTTCACCGAGCCTGAAGAGTAGAACAGGGAGTTTCTTTTCAATGTATCCGGCGGCAGGGTCGCATATAAGAGCCTTTTCATATGCTTCCAAGGCTTCATCGAAACGCTGATCGTGTTCAGCATGTGTACCCCAGAGAAAATAAAAATAGGAGCAGGAGCGATCTGCCTGGTACAATTCCTCGGTGGTATTGTCGGTAGTGGCTCTATTTCCGTTCGCGCATCCGGCTATCGTAGGAAGAAAAAGTATAAATACGAGAATAAGGCGGAGTTGTATCATGTCTGTTCCAGTGGTTCCGGTATGGGGAGTCTGAGTCGTGCAGTAATGGCAGAAATAACGTTGGTGTGGATTTCGTCGATACTGCCTTCTGCATTGATGCGGCAAATATATGGTAGCTCAAGATCACTGAAAATTTTCTTTACTCTTGTCAGAGATTCTTCCTGTTCAAAATCATTTAACTGTTCGCCCCGGCCCTCGGTGATGCGGCGCAGACTGGTTGCTATAGAAACCTCAAATAGCAGAGCTATATCAGGTGTTGGAGCGAAATCATTCAATCGTATAATATCGAGTGGATCAAATCCGTTGGCACCCTGATATGCAGCGGTGGATAAATAATACCTGTCACAGAGCACAATTTTACCCTGCTGCAAAGACGGTAGGATAAGTTTGTCGACATGCTCACGGCGATCAGCCAGGAAGAGTTCCAGTTCATCCTGTTGGCTGACCTGCTCACGGTTAACATACAGTTTTCTGATTTTTTTACCGTAGGGCCCGTCTGTTGGTTCTCTGGTTATAACAACAGAAAATCCGATATTTTCAAGATGTCTGGCGAGCAGTGTTATCTGGGTTGATTTTCCGGTTCCGTCGATGCCTTCAAAAACTATAAGCTTGCCTGGGATTGCTGTTGTCATAATGTGGTAGTTGTTGCGGAATACTGTTTACGATTGTTATGGATAGAGGCGGCCATGCGAACAGCAGCAGCAAGGCTTGTTGCATCCGCCAGGCCTTTACCTGCAATGTCGTAGGCAGTTCCATGGTCCACAGAAGTGCGGATGATCGGCAACCCGAGGGTCACGTTGACCCCGTCTTTAAAATGCAAGAGCTTAAAAGGAATCAGTCCCTGATCATGATACATGCAGACAACGCCGTCAAACTGGCCGGCAGCGGCTTTGAAGAAAACTGTATCTGGAGGGAATGGACCCTCAACATGAATAGCCTGTGCTTTCGCCTGCTCTATGGCAGGAAGAATGATATCACGTTCTTCAAGGCCAAAGAGGCCATCCTCACCACTGTGCGGGTTAAGCCCGGCAACTGCAATGCGTGGTGTCGTTATGCCGAAGTCAATCCGAAGGGCGTTGTTGGTAATGTGTATGAGATCAAGAATTCCGGTTGTTGTCAATCGGGACGGTACGGAAGCAAGTGAGCAATGAATAGTCATCAGAGTGACTTTCAGTGTATCTCCGGCCATCATCATGGTGTATTTATCTGTACCGGTCAAATCGACAAGCATTTCGGTATGGCCGGGGTAGGTGTACCCTGCCTGCTGCAGTGAACTTTTGGAAATAGGACAGGTGGTCATACCGTCTATATTTCCAGCAAGGATCAGGTCAACAGCTGTTTGAATGTAATGTGCCATGCTTTTGGCCGAATCCAGTGAAGGGAGCCCCCAACTGTGCTCGTGTAAGGGAAGGGCCGACACCTTGTAAACAGGGATGCCCTCTTCAGGAACAGGTTGATTTGGTGACCATTCTCTGATATGCGATGGAAGCGAAAGTTCTTTGGCGCATTTTTCAAGTATTCCGATATCACCAATCACTATTGGCTGAATGCCTTGAGGCCAGGATCGGTCGGCAAAATATCGCAGGATGATTTCCGGCCCGATCCCGGCAGGACATCCCATTGTAATCCCAATGATCGACATATTTTAAGTGTAACGCCTATACTGAATTAGTCAAAGATTCTATTGTCGCTACATTGTAGTCAGTATGTACATTTTCAACCTAAATGGCTAAGGTCAAAAGCGTTGGTAATGACTTCAACATGAACGTTACCCCTGTCAGGTGAAAAGATCGAGACAACGTCAAAACGGGCATCAATGTCAAAAAGTTTTTCCTTTGCGAGATACTCCTGGGCCACACGGGATATCTGTTGCTGTTTGCGAACGGTTACTGCTGCTGCCGGACTTCCGAAGGTGTTGGTCCTGCGGGTTTTGACTTCTACAAAAACAAGAGTATTCCCCTGGCGGGCGATGATATCAATCTCGCCGAGTTTGGATCTGTAATTCCTGTGCAGGACAGTATACCCATGATCTGCAAGATGTTTCGCAGCCAGGGTTTCACCTGTTGCTCCAAGGCTAGATCGCTGAAGGAACAAACTCTTTTACCCCTTTAAACGATGTACGATGTATCTCACAAGGGCCATGTTCGGCGATGAGTTGCCGATGTGCCTTGGTAGGGTAACCTTTATGCTGTTTAAAATTGTAGAGAGGATACTTGCTGTCAAATTCATTCATGAGAGTATCCCTGGTCACTTTGGCAATAATTGAAGCGGCGGCAATAGAGGCACTTTTGGTTTCACCTTTAATGAGCGCCTGTTGCGGAAGTGCAAAAGGTATTTCAAACTTGCCGTCAACCAGAACAAAATCCGGTGTATATTGCTGAGAACCAAGATCTTCTATTGAAAGACGCATGGCTAAAAGAGAAGCCTGGAGAATATTGATCTGATCGATCTTTGCGGCTGAGACGATACCAATACCGATTGCGGCTCCGATGTTATGCAGCAACTGGTACAACGCGGCAAGTTTTTTATGAGATAACTTTTTGGAATCGAGAAAGACAGCCGGGTCGCAATGCTCAGGCAGGATGACACTGGCAGCTACAACCGGACCGGCAAGAGGACCTCTACCGGCTTCGTCCGATCCGGCAATAGAGCTATAACCCTGAGCTTTCAGGTTTTGCTCATAACAGAAATTATTATCTGGCTGAGGCTCTGATACGAGTGAATAATTTCCCATTACAAAAGCAGGGGTACCTCCGACCCCTTCAAACAGCACCACCCGGACACCTGACTTGCAGGATTGCCCGGGTGATATATGACTTCGTGTGAAGAAAGGTGTCTAGCGTACGAGACCACGCTCACGAATACGTGCGGCCTTACCACGACGGGCGCGCAGGTAGTAGAGACGGGACCTGCGGACACGACCGCGGGTTACGACTTCGATCTTCTCGATACGCGGATTGTGCAGGGAGAAAGTTTTCTCGACACCAACACCGTGAGAAATCTTACGGACAGTGTAGGTAGCTCCCATTGATCCGCCCTTGCGCTTAATAACCACACCCTGGAAAATCTGGACACGCTCTTTGTTACCTTCGATGATCCGGATATGTACTTTTACGGAGTCACCTGAACGGAAATCCGGATGATCCTGGCGCAGTTGCTCCTCGTTGATTCTTTCGATGATTGTGCTCATAACGTATTATATAGGTTGAAGTATAGGAATATTTTCCCTTTTTACATGTCTCTGTCTATAGTCTTTCAACTGCCGAGCAGACGATCAAGTATAATCGAAGCTGCAGAACGAACTGAAAGATGATTGTACTCTGCACTTCCCTGAATTGGTGGAAGAACAGCATCAGCTGTTTCCATGACCTCTGCAGCGAGTCCATGTGCAGTACCAAAAAGAAGCAGGACAGGTGTTCCGGCCGCAATCTTTTCCCGCAAGGCTTCAAAAGGCAGAGTATTTTCGTATATCCTGGCACTGGTAGTGACAACAAGTGGCTTTTTGCCGTAACGTGTTGTCAATTCAGTAATAGCTTCGTCAAGCGAGGCGGCTATCTGTACTATCGACAGGGCTTCCTTACGGGCCGGGTTGTATCCTGCTCCGTAACCTGTTTGCCAATGACCTACTATTTCTCGTACCAACTGTTGCTGGTCCTCAAATGGAGTAGTTATGTAATACTGATCAACTCCAAATGTTTTTGCAGCCCTTGCTATATCATGCAAATCAAGATTTGTCACGGCAGAGCCGATGACTTCACCATTTTTATTTACTACCGGGTGATGCACCAGGGCTATACTAACTGCTTTCATTTGCTTCCCTGGTCGTCCTTCTGCTGATCTGCCTGTAGTTTTCTTACAGTATCATACAGCTGATGACGCTGTAAAAGTTTCTTCTCACTTTTGCTGAACATTTCAGACCGAAGCATATCCGGTCGTCGTTCAATGGTTCTTTTAACCGAAGCGAGAAATCGTAATTTTTCAATTTCTTCATGGTTTCCGGACAACAGTTCTGTCGGTACTTCCAAGTCATTCCAAACCCGAGGCCGAGTATACTGCGGATGCTTTAACAGGTTTCTGCTGAAAGTATCTTTATCAGCAGAGTCAGAACATCCGAGAACTCCAGGTAGCAAACGGGTCACAGCATCGATGATAACCATGGCCGCGAGTTCCCCACCTGTGAGGATAAAATCTCCGATGGAAATTTCCTCGTCCACATATGTGGCCCGAAAACGTTCGTCTACACCTTCGTAGCGTCCGCAAACAAGAATGAGGTGATTCTCGGCAGCGAGTCTTTCAGCTTGAGACTGGCTGAACTGTTTTCCCTGGGGGCTCATAAGTAGAACCTTTCCCGGGCCGTGATTGTCACGCACATGTTCAACAGCAGCCGCAAGCGGATCAGCTTTCATAACCATGCCTTCACCACCACCGAAGGGGCGGTCATCAGTCATGGAGTGTTTGTCCAGAGCGAAATCTCTGATATTCGTGGTACGAATATCAACTCTGTTATCCTGCCGCGCTCTGCGGATAATCCCTTCGTTTAAAGGAGATTCAAGCAGATCCGGAAAGATCGTCAGTATATCAAAAATCATGCGGGATAATCATTCCCAGTGTCTTCTTCGCCGGTATTAATTTCCAACAACCCTTCCGGCGGGTCAATAACGAGCAAGGTCTCGCTTTGCTCAACAATTATGCCCCTGGTCAGTGGTACGAGATACTCTTGGTCGTCATCACCGATGACCATAATATCCTGAGCACCATTGAAGAAAACAGAAATCATCGTACCGAGAAGTCTGCCATCCACAGTCTTTACAGGTAAACCCGTTATCTGATGCCAGTAGAATTCATCTTCAGCCAGTTCAGGTAAATCTTCTTTGGCAAGAAGAACACCCATGCCTGCCAATTGCTCAGCATGGGTGCGATCCGTGACACGGTCAAACAGAATAATTGCTTTTCCCTTATGGACACGAAACTTTATAATTGCAAGTTTCGGAGAGAGTTTTCCCCGCTTGTCCACAAGTACCAGTGCATCGTAAGCTTCTAAATTTTCAGGCTGATCTGAGAGTGGATGAATATTGACTTCACCACGCAAACCCTGAGCTTTGCCCACGGTTCCGATCAAAATGTACCTGTCCTCAGGATAAGAATATTGATACTGCATAGCCCCGAAAACGGTTACTCTACTATTTCAAGCCTCGACCGCTTATTCTCTTTTGCCGCTGCGGCAGCAAGAATTGAACGCATAGCCCTGGCTGTTCTTCCCTGCTTGCCTATAACTTTACCGAGGTCATCTGATGCTACAGCAAGCTCAACAGTAAACGTATCTTCTTCCTCGTTTACTGTGACCTTGACTTCATCAGGCTGATCGACCAGCGATCTGGCAATAAAGGCTATAAGTTCTTCCATACCGGATTATTCCGCAATAGCTGCTTTTTTGATCAGGCTCTTTACGGTAGTTGTCGGCAATGCTCCCTTACCAATCCAGTTCTGCAATTTATCATTGTTAATAGCGATTGCCGCCGGATCCTGAAGAGGATCATATGTACCAACGATATCAAGGAACTTACCGTCACGCGGACACTCACTGTCGGCAACAACAATACGATAGAAAGGTTTTTTCTTTCTGCCAAGTCTGGTTAAACGAATACGAACTGCCATTTCGGGTTAATCCTCCGATTAGGTTTATAAGGGTATTTCACCCTGCAGTAAACCGGACGAATGCGTCCAGTGTTTTATCTTCTCTTAAGACCTTTAGGTAACTTTCTGCGCTTCTGGCCGGTAATAGCACCTGGCTTTCCGCTCATTTTCTTCATCATTTTCAGCATCGCTGAGTAACTCTTCAACACTCGGTTTACATCTGTAACAGTTGTACCGGAACCGGCAGCAATACGCAAGCGCCGGCTGGTGTTGATGAGTTTGTGGTTTCTTCGTTCCTTGATGGTCATAGAACGAATGATCGCCTCAGTTTTGACAAGCTCGCGCTCATCAGGCTTAGGGGCGTCTTTTAACTGCCGAAGTTTATTGATACCAGGTACCATGTCAAGTATCTGCTCGAGTGAGCCCATCTTCTTGATCTGTTGAATCTGATCAAGGAAGTCCTCAAGCGTAAACTGGCTCTTCTGCAGTTTTTTGGCAAGCTTATCGGCTTGTTTCTTGTCGACTACTGCTTCAGCTTTCTCAATAAGAGTGAGAACGTCACCCATGCCGAGAATTCTCGAAGCAGCGCGATCCGGATGGAAAACTTCAAGAGCATCAAGTGCTTCACCAACACCGACAAACTTGATCGGCTTACCTGTGACTTTCTTAATGGATAAGGCCGCACCACCACGGGCGTCACCTTCCATTTTAGTGAGCACGACACCTGAAATTTCCAGCGTCTGATTAAATTTCTCGGCGACTGTAACGGCATCCTGACCAGTCATCGAGTCGGCTACAAAAAGTATCTCCGACAAGGCCACAGCAGACTGAATATTCTTCAGTTCGGCCATGAGAGTCTCGTCTACATGCAGTCGACCGGCAGTATCTATGATCAGTGTGTCATACCCTTTTATTTTAGCAGTATCCACAGCCTGACGACAGATGTCGACCGGATTCATTTCTGTTGATGAAGGATGTACAGGTACATCAATGCGTCCGCCCAGAACCTGAAGCTGCTCAATAGCGGCAGGACGATACACGTCGGCAGGCACCAGGTATGGCTTTCTGCCTTTACCCTTCAACATTCTTGCAAGTTTACCGGAGGTAGTGGTTTTACCGGAACCCTGCAGGCCCGCCATCATAATAATGACCGGTTGCTTGCCGTCTAGCCTTAACTGTTCGGTATCTCCACCGAGAAGGCTTACGAGCTCATCATGAACTATCTTGATGACCTGCTGCCCGGGTGAAAGACTCCTGGAGACATCCTGGCCAATCGCCTTTTCCGTAACGGTGGCGACAAACTCTTTAGCGACCTTGAAGTTGACATCAGCATCAAGCAGAGCGATGCGCACTTCACGCATGGCTTCCTGAATGTTGTCTTCAGTCAGTATTCCGTGGCCACGAAGTTTCTTAAATACTCCCTCTAGCCGGTCTGTCAGGTTCTCAAACATAGTATGCAGTTGCGTTATACGTAAACGTTGGCTGACATCTTCGAGATGCCGCAAACATATTGATTTACTAAGCTAAAATAAGCAGGAAAATGTTTTTGCCGCCCAGGCACTGCTATGTATTACATCTATGACCTGTGCCTAATGAGCCCAAAAGAGAGCAAGATACTTTGTATGCTGTTAGATGTCAAGCTGTGAACGAAATGCCCGTAAAAAAGTCATAATGAACCAATTATATTATGGAGAGACTTTTGAGTATGGCTACAGCGTCACGTTTCGGCTGCGAAATCCATGCAGTGGCAGGTATACGAGTATGGCAGGCCAGAACAGCAATAGTATGCCGGTCCATATTAATTTAGTCTGTTTACTGAGTTTCGGACGGTAAAAAATATCCCGAAAAACGATAAACATCAGTATCACATTAATACATAAGCCTATACCGCTGGCTGGTAGCAAAATGTGTAATTGTCGCAATTCAGGCATGGTCACAAGTAGAAATATCAACCCTGCGGCAAAGAGTACGGCAAAAATGGAGTAGGTTTTTTCAAGAGTGTTCATTATCAGAGGTAAGTAGAAAAGTATAGTTTTAGATGAAAAGAAGCGTCGTTAATTCGCAACGAGAAGTCCGCCGGAAGATATCCTATTTGGTTACGCTGGTCAATATCGCTTGCCGTTTAACGGTGAAGGACTTGCCGGGGATAGGTTCAATGCTCTGACTTGCCGGGACTGGAGTAATGAATATTATGTATCTATCATATATTTCAAACTCAAATGGGGATTCTGTGCAAACACATCAGCAAAGACTTGAGGATCATCGTA
>JBFHGS010000174.1:0-10760 GCA_041582995.1 Desulfopila sp.
CTTTGTGTTGGGCTATAACGCCTGGCTGCTTGAAACAACCCCGCCAGAACGTATCTATTCAACGTTTCTGAACGATCTGAAAAGTGGCAGGGTAGTAACCGTGCATCTTCGCGGCGGTGAAATTACTGGTGAAGACAGTTTTGGCAATTCATTCAGAAGTTATACTCCCGATGTAGAGCGGCTCTTACCGCAACTTTTCGATAACGGGGTTGTGGTGAGTGCGGAGGCTCCTTCAGGTCTTATGGGTCGCCTGCCAGTTTTCGTTATTATGGTGCTGGTAATGAGTGGTCTCTGGCTATTGCTTACCCGTCGTTCACCGAGCCGCAGCAATACCTGGCAGGAAAAGCCGTTTAAGGCCAAAGCAGAGGGTGGAATCCGTAAAACATTCGCCGATGTTGCAGGTATTGATGAAGTGCAGGAAGAGCTGAGAGAAATTGTGGATTTTCTGCTCAACGCACAGAAGTACAATCTGCTCGGAGGCCGGATTCCCAAAGGAGTATTGCTGCAGGGACCTCCGGGAACCGGCAAAACTCTGCTGGCACGGGCCATTGCCGGTGAAGCATCAGTACCGTTTTTTTCGATGGGAGGAGCCGACTTTGTTGAGATGTTTGCTGGTGTCGGTGCTTCACGAGTTCGGGAACTCTTCAGCATTGCGAGAAAAAATGCGCCCTGTATCGTTTTTATAGATGAGATAGATGCGATCGGTGGCAGAAGACATGGCAGCAATGGTTCTCATGAGGAGCGGGAGCAGACATTGAACGCCTTGCTGGTAGAGATGGATGGTTTTGCCAGTGATGAGACGGTTATCGTCATAGGGGCGACTAACAGGCCTGAAATTCTCGACCCTGCCTTGCTCCGGCCCGGTAGATTTGACCGGCAGTTAACCGTTTCCCTTCCTCATCTGCAGGGCAGAGTCAGAATTCTGCAGGTGCATACCAGGAAGGTGACTATTTCCAATGCGTTAAATCTGACGGTAATAGCCCAGGGAATACCAGGGTTCAGCGGTGCCGATATTGCTAATCTGGTAAATGAGGCCGCTTTAATCGCCGCACGTTATAAAAAGAACGTGGTGGAGATGGCTGATTTTGAGGAGGCAAAAGATAAGATTATTATGGGACTGGAACGGAAAAATGCCGCGATAAATGAAAAGGAACGCAGAATTATTGCCTATCACGAGGCAGGTCATGCGATAGTCGCAAGATTACTACCTGAGACAGATCAGCTTCATAAAATTACTATTATCCCCCGTGGAATCGCGCTGGGCCTCACCCAGCAGGTTCCTATCGAAGAGCGCTACACATATTCACTGGTGCATTTGTTAAACCGGATCAAAGTTCTGCTTGGTGGACGCATTGTCGAAAAACTCATTTTCAACCATCTCTCCACTGGTGCGGCAAATGATATTGCTGCAGCTACGGAAATCGCCACACGGCTGGTATGCGAATGGGGGATGAGCGGAGTGCTCGGTTCGACAGTGTATCGACGTAAGGTACATAAGGTGCTGGGGGATAGCGAACAAAGCGCTATTTTCAGTGAAGCGACGGCACGTGAGATTGATCTGGAGATACGGCGAATCATAAATGACTGCTACAGCGAAACAGAGAAACTGTTGCGCAACCATAACAGACTTATTCATGAACTCGCAGAGGTTCTTCTGGTCAATGAAACGATTGATGCTGAGGAGATGGAAATCGTCATGCAGTGTTATACCAATAGTGAACAGAGTAGAAAAAATGAGCTGATTGTCAATTCGCACGTGAAACACAGTCGCATAAAAGAAGAGGTGGCGGCATGAAAAGTTTGAGTATCCGGATGGTAACACGTCTCATATGTGCTGCAACTCTTTGCATATTTGCAGCGGCGGGCCAGGCAGAGGGCTTTGACCCCCCAGAGGTTGTTACCATTGATATGCTGGCAGAACTCTATGAACCGGTAGTCTTTGATCATGCTATGCATATGGAAAACTATTCATGCGGGGCATGTCATCATCACACTGCAGGTGAAGAGGTTCAGCGCGAGAGCTGCAGGAGATGCCATGCTGTTTCAACATCGGGGAAAGTTATATCCTGTGTAGACTGCCATAAGGAGCAAACGGTCCATACTGCATTAAAAGATACTCTTTATCATATCGATAAGCCTGGCCTGAAAGGCGCTCTGCATCTGCAGTGTATTGGCTGTCACAAAGAAGAGAGTGGTCCTGTCGGCTGTATGGAGTGTCATGCATTCACTTCTGCCGGGCGAAAACGTTTTGGTCTTTGAAATGAAGGAGAGAATTCCGTGTATGAACTCGTGATATCAAAGGAGACGTTCAGATGTCAGATAATACAACCCGTAGAATGCTATTAAAGAGCAGTTTTGCTACAGCTGCAGCTTCGTTGCTGTTTCAGCCAAAGGGCGGGAAAGCACATAAGGTAAAAAAATATCCGGATACCTTGGGTGTACTTGTTGACCTGACCCGTTGTGTTGGTTGCAGAAGCTGTGAAGCGGCATGTAATGCAGAGCAGAAACTGCCGCAACCAGACAAGCCGTTCACCGATACTACGGTCTTTGATGAGTTGGAACACGGCCGGCAGCGGCGCACAGACGATACACGTTATACAGTGGTGAATCGTTATGATGTTCCCGGGCTTGATCATCCACTGTTTCGTAAGGTCCAGTGCAACCATTGCCAGGAACCGGCCTGTGTCTCCTCCTGTTTTGTGAATGCCTATACAAAGACTCCGGAAGGTGCGGTTATTTATAATCCTGATGTCTGTGTCGGATGTCGAACCTGTATGATAGCCTGTCCGTTTTATATACCGGCATTCAAGTATTCAAGTGCCTTTGAACCGCAAATCATGAAGTGTGTTTTCTGCTACGACACACGGCTGAAAGATGGTCGGCCTCCAGCTTGTGTTGAAGCGTGCCCGCAGGAAGCCCTGACTTTTGGTAAACGTGACGATCTGATTCGCCGGGCACGCCGCAGAATTGAAGAAAATAACGGAAAGTATATCGATCATATTTATGGCGAATATGAAGCGGGGGGCACTTCATGGCTTTACCTTTCCGGTGTGCCGTTTGATCAGGTGGGGCTTTCAACTGATATTCCGCATGAACCAATACTCGATTCGGTAAAGAATTTTCTCGGCATAGTTCCTATGGTGCTCACCATCTGGCCCGCGCTGTTTGCCGGTTTCCATTTGTTGGCAACACGCAAAGAGTATTCGCAGAAGAACCGCGATAAGATTGAAAAGAGGCAGGAGGATACGATATGAAAATCCTTACGTCTGAAAACATGAGTTTACCTGTAACAGGTCCAACGAAAACTGGTGACACGTGTTGGAGTCTTCAGGAGAGATTGCTGCTTGGCCTGAGTATCAGAGAGTATGTGCTGCAATTGCGCCGGAATCCTGTCAATTGGCTGTTGTTAGTGGTTTTCTCCTTGGGAGTGCCATTGCTCTGCCAACGGTACATATATGGCCTGGGGGCAGTAACTCATGGTTCAAATGATTATCCATGGGGGTTGTTTCTCGGTTTTGGTTTGTTTGGCATGGTTCCGCTGTCAGCCTCCGGTTTTCTGCTTGGTACAACTGTGAACCTTTTTGGCCGCGAGGATTTTCATCCTATCGAGCGGTTGGCGCTGCTGAATGGTTTGCTGGGGTATTTTTTTGCCGTAGTATATCTCGAAGTTGATTTAGGGATGCCCTGGAGATTAGCGTACCCTATGTTTATGTCTCTGGGGCCTGCGGCGGTGTTGTTTTTGGTAGCCTGGCATGTTGCAACATATCTGTCGGTTCAGATCGCAGAGGTGCTACCGGCTTTGTTCGAGTGGCTCGGCAGGCCGGCGTGGAAAATATATATAAAGCGGATTTCACTCGGACTCACCATTGCCGGAATAATTCTTTCAACACTGCACCAGGGAGCACTTGGGGCGCTCTTTACCTATGCGCCGACAAAACTGCATCCGCTATGGTTGTCGACAGAGTTCATGTGGATTCATTTTCTGTGCTCTGCAGTCTTCGGCGGGCTTGCAATGGTAATTGTAAGTTCATCCCTCATCTTTAAATATATGCGCTGGCGCTGTGGAAAGGCGTTTTCTGAAAACCTTGATCAACTCACTCTGGGGATGGCTAAAGGGGCATCGTACGCGATGATCACCTATCTGGTCATTAAACTGGTGGCGATTGCTCATGATAATGAATGGGAACTGCTGCTCACCGGATGGGGAGCCTATTATCTGCTGGAAATTGGTGTGGCAGTAGTGTTGCCTATGATCATGTTTGCCAGAGGTGTTCGGGAAGGGCGGGTCGGCCTTACCCGGGTAGCGGCTGGTATTACCGTTTTCGGTATAATCTGGAACAGATTAAACACTGCAATAGTTTGTTTTAATTATCAGCTGTATCAGGATATTCCGCACTGGAAGGAGATCTGGCTGACCATTACGCTTTATGCGCTCTATTTTATAGCCTACCGATTCATAGTTTATCGACTACCTATTGTTTTTGAGTGGGGCGAGGTGTCTTCCCGCCAGGAATCTGTCGGACTATAGATATTTTTTCTCAGATTAAGGCTTTTTTAGGAAACCAAGCGCAGTCATAGAGTTAATATTACGAGCATCGATTTTCAAAAGTCCGACAGACTCCTGGCCATTCCTTCAAACACAACCTGTCTGCAATGGTGTAATACAACGGATCGACTTTTTTCGGTCCGTTGTATTTTGCGTTCGCCCTGCATTTCTCTTCAGTTCAGATGCAGCATGGACTGACCTTGTGGTGAAGATTCTAATACAATGACGATGAGAAGCGGAGGTAGCCTATCCTGAAAACAATACGACACACCTGTTGAAAGCTGTAGTGGTGCCTTTGAAGATACAACAGTTCTGATCACAACCCTGAAGTACGTCGAAAAGTGAAATAGATGTATTTGTCTAAAAAAGCAGTTATGTCGGGTGGTTGACTGTTCTGGTGCAGAGTGTGATTTTGGCATGTCTGATGCAATCAACACAGTAGATGATGGAGATGTAAAACCCAATCACAACACCAGGTGGAGGTCATTATGAAAACCCCGATAATTATCAAGGAAAAAATAGAGGTAGATTTTTCTCAAGAGATTATGAGTTTTGGACTGAAATGTGGTGCAGTCGTCGGTGCGTTAACAGGCATCATTGCTATTTCCTGTTTCATCTCTGCGCTGATAAGTGGTGGTCCGATTGCCATGGCTCAAGGTTATATCACTGCAATAGTGGGATTTTAGTATGACATAATCCCTGAACAGGAGGTTGAAATGACACGTAAAAGACATAATAATCTCGCGTTGCTGGTGGCTGGCGTCGGTGGCTTTTTCGGTCTGTGGGCAGTGGCAATGCTGATTGGTGGTTTGTACCGGGTGGACTGGCAGGTAACAGAACTTGTACGTCATTATCTGGTGGCCAGTGGTATGATTCGGCCTATTCACACTGTGGTTGATTTTTATACACACATAAAGGGTATTGAATATATCATCTGCGTTCTGTTCTTCGTTGCTTTTCCAATATTTTTTACCTATGTCGAGAAGCAGAATACGGGAGTAACGCTCGAGCAAAGGTTGAAAATCGACCACAACTCAAACACTTAAAATTCATTGAGCAGTGATGGTACTGAATGAGAAAGGGAGAGCATTAAAGTCTCTCTTTCTCTTTTCTGATCCTTACTCTCACTGTTGGCATCTCTTTTTTATCCTGTCATCAACATAATTCGGCTCTACTCTGCTACGTTGTAGGTCTTGCCTGTTCGTTATTTCTTCTTAATTTTCAAAAGTATAACAACCTCGGTTTTCTCGTATTACTACAGCCTGCATGGAACTTTCAGTATTCAATATACTGAAAATGTACGATGATTTTCAAAAGGCATACAATGTTTATCAGAGCGTCAGGTTAGAAGGGAAATGTGTTATGGAGTCCTCAGAAAAAACGGCATGGCTATCCATTTTCACCAATTTGCTGTTGGTTGGGATTAAAGTGGGAGTTGTCATTATCTCAGGTAGTTTAGCTGTTACAGCTGATGCTATTCATTCCCTGACTGATGTTGTTTCTTCGGCGATCATTCTGCTGGGAATAAAAATCTCACGACGTTCAGCTCGCGGCTTCCCGTACGGCCTCTATAAAGTGGAAAATCTGGTTGCGCTGGTAACGTCAATTCTGATTTTATTTGCCGGGTACGAAATTATTGAAGCAGTATTTATGAATCCGCATATACCTCTGCCAACGAATATTCCTCTGGCTATAGCGGGTGTCGCTTCAACAATTGTAATAACATGGCTGTTTGCCAACTATGAGCTAAAAAAAGGTAAAGAAACCGGTTCTCCCAGTTTAATTGC
Organism: Desulfopila sp.; assembly: GCA_041582995.1. Taxonomy (GTDB): domain Bacteria; phylum Desulfobacterota; class Desulfobulbia; order Desulfobulbales; family Desulfocapsaceae; genus Desulfopila. The sequence goes on from JBFHGS010000174.1 coordinate 6,334, forward strand.
CGACGCGCGGCATATCTGGACTGATATGTTGTCGTCCGTGGTTATCCTGCTGGCGTTGTCAGGCAGTGCTATCGGATTGGCTGTAGATAAATATGCAGCAGTGATAGTGGTAGTCTTTATTGCCCGATCCGCCATTACCATCTTTGTTGACTCCATTCGGGTCCTGCTTGACGCTTCCCTTGATTATAATAGCCTGAATAGAATCCGTGAAATCGTGCTTTCAGATACGCGCGTTGCTGAAATTCGAAACATATGGGCAAGAAACGCCGGCCGCTATAAGTTCATAGAACTCGATTTGATTCTCAGGTTAAAGGATCTGGAAACAGGGCATCGCCTTTCAGAACAGATTGAAAATCGTGTCAAAATGGAGATTCCGCAGGTAGATCGTGTACTCATTCATTTTCAACCCAGACCGCGGCAGTGCCTCACGGTCGGGATTCCTCTTACAGAAAATATGAAGAACATTTCAGACCATTTCGGAGAAGCACCCTATTTTCGACTTTTCTCTTTACGGCGTAGTGAAGGTGAAATACTTGAGGAGAAAACGCTGAAGAACCCCTATCTCAGAGAAGAAAAGGCTAAAGGGATAAAAGTGGCCAGGTGGTTGCTGGATAATGACCTTGATATTTTAATTGCGCACAATGATCAATCAGGCAAAGGTCCCGGATTTGTTCTGGGTAACGCCGGAGCAGAGATTCTCCTCACCAAAGAAACTCAGGCTGAAAAAGCGCTGGATATGCTGTTGAACGAAGCTTGCACTATGTGAAATGGGTTATTTGTACTCCTGAAGCAGTTCCCATGCTCTCCGGTTACTTTTGCTGAGGCGCTCAAGAGTATTGCCGGGTAGATTCACCCGAAGGCGGAGCTGATGATGAAGCGTATGCAGAGTCGTATGCTAATGTTGGACACGATGATTACGGTTGCACCTTTGCTGGGAATTTTGGGCACGATTATTGGGACTATAGGTTCCTTTCAGATGTTGGGGGGTGGCTCAGGCACTGATCATTACGGCAACCGGTCTTGTCATCGCTATTGTTGCCGTGATTCCGTATAATCATTTTAACATGATTGGAGTGAAGATGTTCCTCCTCAGTTGATGGCAGAAACACAGATTTCTGTCAATCTTTCTACTGCAGCTGAAGCCCCAGTGCATGTAACTACGGAAGAAGAACATGTGACGTGCAGTTTTCACCTGAAAATGCGGCTCCGGTTCTTGGGTCGATGCCTGAAGCGAAAGAGCTACCGCAACAGGCAGTACACCAACTGGACGACAGAGAGAAGACCGGACCAGATATTTCTGATCCTGTGATACTGAAAGTGCATTCTACTAAAAGAGTACGCTTTTAAAAGAATACTTCTGTGGAACAACCTCTCACTGCTGAAAGCATGAATCCTGAGGTTATGGCGCCTGACAAGACGGAGTCAGCCGGTATTGCTGTGCCATCCATGACGCATGAAGTACCTGCTGCTGCACATGTTGCGGCCCTGCCTTTATATCAAAATCAAAGCAATCCTAAACCTGTTTATCCCAAACTTGCCCGGCGAAGGAACTGGCAGGGCACAGTTCTGCTCGACGAACTGGTCTCCGAAAACGCGGTGCTGACCAGGTATGTATCAACAGGAGTTGCGGCTATGAGATCCTCGACACCTCAGCTTTACGAACAGTAAAACGATGGAGATTTACCCGGCAATGCGAAACAGAATGAGTATCCCCATGGAAATTGTTCTTCCTGTGAGTTTTGTGCTGAAGTAGGGAGTTGTATAATTATATTCCATAATTCTGATAAGATGTAGTATAAGATAGTATACCATCCAGAGTGTCATCGGCTTTGACTTTGCTTTGACCATTGGGGTAGACTTTAGTGATAAATCGTAACTCATCACTGGATATGTACCCCTTTGAGGTATTGAACTTCAAACCTGTAACTGATTCAGGTGCATAATATTCAGCCAGGCACTGCTTCTCGCAGGTAAGTGAAGATACCGATAACCACTTTTCGCAGGAAACTGCGATCGTTCAAAGATGGTGTTCCTGTAGGCCTTTACGATAACTCTTTAAAAGATTTAGGTTGATATTTGTATAGAACAGGGTGTCGCACCGAGGTACCAGATGTGAGTTTTATGGTGCAGCAGAGTCTTTACTTCATTTAATCAGGTGTAAAGAGTGGTTTCAGGTATAGATGACTTGCGACTGTCAAATCTAATAGATTTGACCGCTGTGCAAAAAATGGTTGAAGCAAATTATGTGTCAGCAGGTATGCCCATCGGAATCATTGATGCTGTAGATGGAGCAATACTGGTAGCTGCCGGCTGGCAGGATATTTGCCTGAAATTTCATAGGGCGAATCCGGAATCGCAGGCTGGTTGCCAGGAAAGTGATCGGTACATACATTCCCGTCTCGTTCTGGGTAAAGCGTGTAGTTATAAATGCAAACATGGCCTGTGGGATATCGGTATACCGATTGTCGTTTCAGGGAAACATTTGGCAACACTCTTCTTCGGGCAATTTTTTTATGAAGACGAGGTTCCTGATAGGAATTTCTTTATCCGCCAGGCGATGACCTTTGGATATGACCTTGCGGAGTATCTTGCCGCTCTTGACAAAGTGCCTGTTTTCAAACGTGAAAAAGTTGAGAGTGTCCTGCAGTACAATACCGCCTTTACCACATTTCTTATCGATTTAGCAGAGCAGTCTTTCGCCAATAAATGTGCCAATCGCTCACTCCAGCAAAGTTCGGAACATCTCTCTATTTTGTTTGAGAAAGCTTCAGACGCGATCTATGTGTCACGCCTGGATGGTCAACTGGTACGTGTTAACGAACAGGCATGTCGTGTGACGGGGTACACGGAGGATGAACTGCTTGGGCTGCAGGTCGCTGATATTGATGCTGACACCACAGATCCCGTAATGTTTAAAGCATTTGTAGAAGCATTGACTCCGGGAGAACCCGTCACCCTGGAGTCGAGGCATCGTCGAAAGGATGGAACGACGTATGCTGTTGAAATAAAAATAGCCCTGCTGCAGACCTTGGGAGAAGGGTTTGCAATTGGTATTGCGCGCGACATTGATGATCGTAAGAAGACGGAGGCTGAACTGCGGAAAAGTGCGTCACGGTATGAAAAAGCACAACGGCTGGGCAAGGTCGGTAACTGGGAATATGACCTCGTGACTGAACGTTTCTGGGCGTCTGATGAAGCACGAAGAATTTTTGGTTTTGAGCCGGATAGTGGTGGGTATACAACAGATGAGGTGGAGAACTGTATTCTTGAGCGGGAACGTGTTCATCAGGCGCTGGTCGATTTAATCGAGCGTAACGTGCCATATGATATCGAATATGAAATAGAACCATTGCATAGCTCAAAACGAAAAAATATAAAATCGATAGCAGAGCGGGTTGTTGATGAGGCTGGAAAAAACCTGATGGTTGTAGGGGTGGTGCAGGACATAACCGATCGAAAGAAAATGGAAGAACGATTGCAGCATGCCCAGAAAATTGAGGCAATAGGTAATCTCGCAGGTGGTATAGCCCACGATTTTAATAATATTCTATCGCCGATTATTGGTTATGCTGAGCTGCTCATAAGTTCTTTGCCCGAAAAGAGTTTTGAAGGAGAAAGTGTACAAAGGATTCTGAAAGCAGGGCGGAGAGGTAGTGCACTTGTCAAGCAGATCCTCGCTTTTAGCCGCCAGTCTGAGCATAAAATGGTACCTGTTCAGATGAAAAACATAGTTCAGGAGGTAATTAAACTTGGACGTTCGACTATTCCTGCTAACATTGAAATTATTCAAAATATTGAAAATGCCAGCGGTCAGGTTCTGGCTGACCCCACTCAGCTGTATCAGGTAGCAATGAATCTGCTTACAAATGCTTTTCAGGCTATTGGGCAGAATGAAGGTGTTATCTCAATAGAGCTAAAAAAAATACAGATAAATAGATCTCCGGAGAAGGCAGAGGATCTTAAGAATGGCTTCTATTCTGTGCTCTCAGTTTCAGATACGGGGTGCGGCATTGATCCGGAGATGATTGATAATATATTTGAGCCGTATTTTACCACGAAGGAGCAGGGGAAAGGAACCGGGCTCGGATTGGCGGTGGTTTACGGAATAGTCAAGGCGCATCAGGGAGATATCCGGGTTTATAGTGAATTAGGTAAAGGCACAAGTTTTAGTGTCTTTTTGCCAATTATTGAGAAAACTTCTGGAGGGAGCGCAGTTACAACGGAAAACATCTTGTATCCCACCGGCACTGAACGATTATTGGTGGTGGATGATGAACAGGCGATTATCGATCTGGAAACCAATATACTCCAGCGTCTCGGTTACCAGGTGACCTCTCTGACAAGCAGTGTAGATGCGCTTAAGGTCTTTGCAGCTCATCCTGAAGATTTTGATCTGGTCATTACCGATATGACAATGCCGCATATGA
>JBFHGS010000175.1:0-10686 GCA_041582995.1 Desulfopila sp.
CCCGGGCACATCTTCTTTTCGACCTGTCCTGATAAGCCACTGGATATATTTGCTATCTAAATAAGCAAAGCCCTGAAGATACGCATCCGGAAACTCCTGTCGTAAACGCGTAATCACATCAATAAACAGGTCATAACATCCCTGTTCACGGCACATGGATTCAAACTCGTATATTGGCTCGTAAACAAGGCTGAGATCGTTCACAAGATCCGGGTGGGTATTCATAAAGTCTTCGATATGAGCCCGAAATTCTACAGGATCAGCAATACGAGGATACTTCTCCCACCAGGATTCTATGAGTTTCGCATTTTCTTCGGAGATATTCTTGTTGAGAAATTCGAGGGAGTTGAGTTCATCTGCAGTTAATTCATCGTCTTCATCGTAAACATCGTCGGAATTGTAGTCGTAATCATCATCAAAATCAAAATCGGAGTCGTCATCTCCCGGCTCATCAGACCACTCTTCATCCTGACCATCCTCCCAGTCGTACTCCGGTTCATTCGGCCACTCTTCATCGCTGGCAAAAGGGTCGATTCTCCCATGGTACACATCGGCTTCATACTGCTCCGCTTCGCGTTGGAGTCGCTCTGTTTCCAGGTTGGCCTGCAGACAGCATTTCTTATATTTTTTTCCACTACCGCAAGGGCACGACTGGTTCCTTCCGACTGTAGCCATTTCATTTATCCTCTGAATGTTTTGTTCTTAAACAACAACCACTGCCCAAAAAGGTATGTATAGATTTTTGCGTATTCTACTTCTAAGCCATTAAGATCATCAACCGAGCAAGCAAGGGAGGTTTTCCCACTTCTCTCTATTGCACAAAAGACTCTCCATTATACCTGTTTTAAACTCTTCCAGACCAGAATAATCAGCAGGCTGTAAAGGCAAATAGACATTTGCGCTCTTTTCTTCTGATTGCAAATTCAGAGGTTGAGGTCTACAGAGCTCACCCGGTCACCAGCTGCAAAACTTGCCATAAGGCTGGTGCTGCGAGCTTGAGAAATGAGCTTGAGACACTCAACTATCAGGCGATTGAGAAAATCGCAGATCATCCTCTCCCAGCCGTTTAATCGCCTCTACTGCGGAAAGGCGGTCAACTATCTGTACACTGTTGGGTTTCATATTTTTACGTAGCTTTGTAGGCCTGCACAAGCAGTAGTCACTCTGAATTCAGACCCTTTTACGTTGCATGAGATATCGCAGATTAACCAGATATCACCGCAGTAACTGGACAGTCGGCTCAAAAATAACATGTGTATTGTCTATTGCAAAGATTAACTGTTTTCTGTCTTAAAACTCTCTTTCTGCACAAGATCTCATCGTTACGGCTGTATTTTTTGTATGGCAATATCGTACATATGGCCTGGTGCAAATGTAATCCTCGTCTCGACCTGGAACAAAATACTCTGGAGTCCCGCACACGTTTCCATCCTTGCTCACAGCCGCAAATCCTGCGGCTGTGAAACAGCCTTGCAATCTTTGTTAACCTGCAGTATTGCATCCTTTGTACGTTTTTTCTCCAAACAATAATACCGTTGAGGCAGTTTCCTTTTCGACATCTTCCCACTACATACCGGTATCGAAAAAACTCATTTTCAGCCCTCTTACACCACCAAACACGTCAATGGAATCTGTTGTTATTTCATTTACAAACAACACTCCGGACATTGCGCAAACGACTTGAATCTTGAATATCTCATCCGTTTCTCTACAGGAAATTTTAAAGACCACACCCAATGCCTATGCACTCACAGCTCATGAAGGCAAGGTTCTCTGGGTTAATGACGCATTCACCCGTATTTTTGGCTATTCAGCTGAAGAATGCATAGGCCGGGAACTGGACAGTCTCATTGCACCGGCTGAGGATGAGTATCAATTCAGACCTGCAGAAAAACATGCTACATCGTCACCGGCAAACACGGCTGTTGAAGAAGCATTACGAGTGCATAAAAATGGCAAGCCCATACATGTTTCAATATCTGCAACGCCCATGTATGAGCTGGACGGAACCTGTCTCACCTGCTACCACTTTTCAGACATCAGCAACCGCATTAAGGCAGAACACCATGCCTCGGTGCTACGTGATATTTCTATTGCTATTAATTCCACCCAAAACCTGCAAGAACTCTACACATCAATCCACGAATCTTTGGGACGGCTTCTTGATACCACGAATTTCTTTATCGCTCTCTACAACGAACAGTTAGACCAGATAAGGTTCGTTTACTACACAGATGTCGGTGAAGAGGTGGGCAAAGAAATAGAAATCATCGAACATGCGTCTCTCGCCAAAGGTTCCTACACTGCGCAGGTCATTTTCGGGGAAAAACCGATCCTTCTGTCAGCAGAGCAGATTGACAGTGACTACAACTCAGATGACAAACCTGTCGGCCCTGTTGCTCAAAGCTGGCTGGGGGTGCCGCTCTGCATAAAGAAAAAAATTATCGGCGCGGTTGCAGTCCAAAGCTATACGGCCCCGAATGTCTATGATGAGCATGATATTGCCATATTGCAGTCCGTTACCGAGCAAATAGCTATAGCTATCGAAACCAAGCGAACCGAACAGGAGTTGATTGAATCTGAAATTCTTCATAAAACGCTGTTCAATCAAGGTGCAGATGCAATTCTAGTTCACGACCTCAACGGCAGAATATTGAAAGCGAATGACGTCGCTTTAGCACGATTCGGTTTTTCAGAAGCAGAACTTCTGGAATTGTTCATGTCAGATATTTGCCTTTCGTACTCACACTTCGGCCTTCCGGAAGATGCTGAACATTCGAACTCAGCGCATTACAACAGCCATACACAGGAAACTGTTCAGCGAACAAAGTCAGGCCATGAAATTGTATCCGAACTCCATAGCAGAACTATATATTACCAAGGCCGGAAGGCTGTAATCTGCAGTGCGCGTGACATCACCGAGAAGAAGGCGAGAGAAGAAGAAAAACGCGCTCTGGAACAAAGTTTAAGCAGGGCCCAGACAATGCAGGCTCTGGGTCAGCTTGCGGGCGGAGTCGCGCACGACTTAAACAACATACTCTCAGGGATTTCATCGTACCCGGAACTCATGTTGCTGAAAATTCCTGAAGACAGCCCGCTGCGAAAACCTCTTGAGATGATAAAAAGTTCAGGGTTCAGAGCTGCAGAGATTATTGACGACATGCTGACACTGACCCGCCTCGGCAAAAGAAGTGAATGTGTTATCAACCTGAACTGTTCGATTGAGAACTTTCTGCTGACACCAGAGTACCTCAAATTAAAAAAACACAACCCGGACGTACAGGTTATTACATCTCACAATAACGAACTTTTGAATATCGAAGGCTCAGAAGTACATGTGTTCAAAGTAATTCTGAATCTTTTGAAAAATGGCTTTGAAGCAATTGTAAATAACGGCAGTATTACGATTGAGACTGATAACATCTACATTTCTTCTCAAACTGTTACCCATGATCTTATTCCGGAAGGAGAATATGTGATCCTGCGCATTTCTGATTCAGGTGTTGGCATACCAGAAGAGAATATCGCACACATCTTCGAGCCTTTTTATACCACCAAACAGATGGGCAACAGCGGTACAGGGCTTGGCATGGCCATTGTGTGGAGAACAGTGAAAGATATCAACGGCTACATAAACGTAAACAGCTCAAAAGAAAAGGGAACTGCCTTTACACTCTATTTTCCGGCTTCCCGCAAAGAACTGACAGGAAAACCACATGGTATCAACATCTCGAATTACAAAGGGAATGGAGAATTACTCTATGTGGTCGATGATATCCCTGAACAGCGGGTTATCGCCAGCGGTATCCTTCATGAACTGGGCTACCGGGTCCGTACTTTTGAAAATGGAGAAGATGTCTTAGCCTTTTTAGCGGCCCGGCAAGAGTTTCCAACCCTCTTCATTTTAGACATGATTATGGATCCAGGCATAGATGGGGCTGAAACCTTCAGAAGCATCTGTGCCATGGCCCCGCATCAAAAAGCAATCATTGCCAGCGGATTCTCTGCAACCCAACAGATAAAAGCCGCCAGCAACGCAGGTGTTGCCCAACACCTTAGAAAGCCGTATACGCTTGAAAATCTTGCACGTGCGGTGAAAGAATCAATCGCGGTGCTGTAAGATACACGCGCTCACATATCCCTAGCCAATTTTACCCGTATACGTTTGTCTTTGCGTGATTTATGTTTATTCTACTGTAATAGGTTTGAATCAGACATAAAAACGCCATTTCAGCAGATCGGCCCCTTATGTAAACAACGGCACCGATTACTGATAACGTTGTTCCTCTCAACGCAGCTCAGGCTCCTGCCACTTCCACATTGGTCAATGAGGATTCCTGAGAGGATGACAGGGCTGTAGATATCTGTCGACCTATGCAGTTTTCCACCATTCCATTTGTTTCACAAACATTAACTTCTTTATAATCGAGGGAGGATTTACAATGCTGCCATCGAATATGAAACGTATTCATAGTGTATGGGTAGTCGCACTTCTGTTCATTATCGCTAACCCGGTTCATGCCCAGGATATGATGCATCACGGGACAATGGGAGCAATGCCCATGACCGGTGAAAATCATGATGCTCATGAAGAAATGATGCAGTCGGAACACGTAAAAAAGTCTGTACAACACTACCATGTTCCCGCGATAACGCTCCTCAACCAGAATGGCGAGAAGGTTGACATTGAAGCTTACCTGGATACTTCAAAACCCGTTGTAATGGATTTCATTTTTTCTACCTGCTCAACCATATGCCCGGTGCTCTCCGCCACTTTTTCAAATTTTCAGAAAAGGATGGGAGACAAGCATAGCGATATCCAATTAGTATCAATATCCATAGACCCTGACAATGATACGCCGGAGGTACTTAACGAGTATCTTTCGCGCTATGATGCCATGGACAGCTGGGATATATTTACCGGCAAGCGGACAGACGTCACCGAGGTCCTCAAAGCGTTCAAGGCCTATGTCCCCAATAAAATGGACCATTTCCCACTGACAATCATGCGGGCTCCAGGCAGTGATACATGGGTACGTATGGAAGGGCTGATGAGCGCCACCGATTTGCAGAAAGAATATGAGCAGATGATGGCGCACCAGGCACATTGAAAGATTTCATGACAATACAACCATATAATTGTATTGTCACATCACATACAGCGTACGAATCCGCGGCTGGTCTTTCCTGTCTTTGCAGGAACCAGCCGTTGTCATTGCAAGGACAGAAGGTATATTCGTGAAACTACATGCATGCGTTGTTCTACTCATTCTTCTCGGCTTTCAGGTACCAATACTCCGCGCTGATGAAACGGTTGCAGGATACCCGAAAACCGAGGCTCTGCACCTCGGGCAAAAGATGTACAGGGAAGGTATCCTGCCATCCGGAAAACCTATCAATGCGATGGTGATGGGTGACACCCCTGTTGACGGCAGGATGTTTATCTGCAGTAATTGTCACCAGCGCAGCGGGCTCGGCTCAAGAGAAGGCACAGTTATCACCTGGCCTATCAATGGCAGGGAACTTTCGAGTCCCCGTCGCAGAACGGGTGCATACCGGCCACCACAAGAGAATGGCAAAGAACATTCAACCCGGCAAAGGCTGCCGGAATACTTCAATGTTGCCGATATTCGCCCGCCCTACACTCCGGAGACACTGGCACGGGTCATACGCACAGGCATAGATTCTGCCGGCAATCATATCTCCAGGGTAATGCCCAGATTTGAACTGGATGATACCGGTATGGCAATCCTGATCCATTACCTGCAAAATTTATCCACAACGATCTCGCCAGGGGTTGACGATACAACTATCCAGTTTGCAACAGTCATAGGCAGTGATGTTTCCGAAACTGACAAAACGGCAATGCTGTCTGTACTGCAAGCCCATATTGATGCTCATAACTCCCAGACCAGAAATGAAGAAAAGCGGGCTTCCGCCGGTCCGTTTTTCCATAGTGAAAAGAACCAGTCATACAGAAGACTCAATCTTCATGTGTGGCAGTTACAGGGGCCACAATCCTCGTGGCGTAACCAGCTGGAACAGTATTATCGAAAACAGCCTGTCTTTGCTCTTCTGGGCGGCATAAGCAATGGTCAATGGCGTGAAGTTCATTCCTTCTGCGAAGAGAACAGAATACCCAATATATTACCCGTAACCGACCTGCCACTCCTTTCAGATACCGACTGGTACACCCTCTATTTTGCCAAAGGTCAATACCAGGAGGGTGAGAGTGCAGCACGATATCTTCGTAATACTCTGGCCAGGAATAAACAGTTAGCCATTGTCCAGGTGTTTGATCCAGAAGACGAGCATGGCCGCACCCTGGCAGAAGGTTTCTCCACCACCTGGAAAAAACTTGTGCACGGGGACGTGAGCAACATACCTCTCGATAGCCAGGGAACTTTTACCAGCGCGCTCGATACCCTCTTCTCTTCTTCCCCGGAGGTCGCTCTCCTGGTCTGGCTTGATGACACTCATGCGGCATCGTACCGGCTGTTGGCCGATTACATCACCAGATCCACCGTTACTTTCGCCTCTGCTACACTGCTGCACGAAAACTTTGCTCGTATTCCCGATACAGTTCGAGACAAAGTGTTACTTACGTATCCCTACAGTTCAAAAAAGGATGAAACAAAAAGCCGTATGGTTGTCGAACGGTGGTTGGATACCCAACATATTCCCCTTGTGAATTTCAACATCCAGGCCAAGATGTATTTTCTGGGCTGGATGCTACCCGGGGCTCTGAAAAGCATGCGCAGTGAGTACTTTCGCGAGTATTTCATGGAACGTTTTGACATGATGCCGGACCAGAATTACGCGATCGCAGTCTATCCCCGCCTCTCATTTGGTCCGGGACAACGCTATGCCGCAAAGAGAGGATGTTACATCATGAAAATCCAGAAAACTCCCGGCGATTCCCGGATGGAAACCCTCAGCGACTGGATGATATATTGAGTGGTCAATTCCTCCAGTCTCCATTCTGCGCCCTTGCAGCATCAACGTCATCACTGTGCCCAGCAATCTGCACCTGTCATAGGGAATGCACATTAAAAGCCCCCCGGATTTCCTCGGAGGCTTTTAATGTGCATTGCAGTAACAAACAGATATTACGCGTGTTTACCTGCGCCTGCGTCTCCAGCCAACAAGACCTGCAAGCCCTGTACTCATAAGCATGAGGGTTGTGGGCTCAGGAACAGGCTCTCCACCGACATTTGCCTCTATAGCAACTCGTGTTATGTTGAAATTGCTCATATATTTTTGATTTGCTGGATCGTAGGCCCTAATTTTGATTTTCCCCCAGCCAAGGTCATCAAAATCATCCAGCATGGTGCTGTCAAACTGGTACGCCAGGTTCAGTGTATTGCCCAGGTTGTTATTGCTGAAAAAATAGGTTCCAAGGTTATAAACCGTTCCCGACTGTGTATCATCGTATGCCTCCAGAATTATCTTTGCCTTATCCTTGTCGGGATCATTAGAATAGAGATCAACAAAGAGAAAAGCGGAATCCCACGCCCCGAAAGCTCCTTCGCCATCCTGCGTCAGGATCAGACTCGAGTTGGTCTTGATCGAATTATCGTTCTGGTACCAGAGATCGAATTCGAACCTGAAGACATCACCGCCGGTAGCTACCTGTGAGCCGGTATACTCTTCGATGATGCTCGTTGCATTCGCAGTTGATGCTGCAGCCGCCATGGTAATGACCATACATATTACTGAGATTATGTTTTTCATGATATTCTCCCTTTATTACCATTGAGATGGTGTTAATTCTGCCACGAAACCGGCTGTGGGATGGATCGATCCCCTTCGCATGCTGCCAGGTTACGATGGCATTGTGTGGTGCGGTGTGAGCCGCACCCATCGCCCAGCTCGAACCAGGCCAGGCTCACTGGATATCTACTAACTCCGCACCTTCGACGCCCGTGACAGTCACAGAACCGGGCTTGTAGCCGACTCCGCTGATGGAAATAACCCACTTCTGCGCTTTCTTATTCCATTTCATCGGACCGAATCCGCTCAGCTCAAGCGCTGCCGAGCTCCCTAATGCACTGGTAGCCTGCACTTTCAGAATATCCCGCCTGGTGGCGTATGTTGCCTTGATGATATCAATAGTCAGGTCAAACCCGTTGCAGTCCTGGTCAATGGAATCATGTTTTATTTCAGGTGCTCCGGGATAAATTAACGCATCCGCATCGTTACAATCCACTTCCTGCTGGCCGCATTCTGCGGTACTGAAGAAACCGTCACCATCAGCATCGGTACAGACAGGGCCGCCGGATCCCGGATTTAGTTGAAGAAAAGCCTCTGCAACATCAACCAGACCATAGCCCGTCTCATTATCAGCATCGGATATCCCGAGCGGCAGAGCAGATTGGATCAGTGCCTGTTCGATTTCAACAATCGATGCCTCTGGGTTGGCACTCATCAACAAGGCCATGGCACCCGCCACATGAGGAGCGGCAAACGAGGTGCCGGTAACATGTTTGTAAGAATTGGTTAAGATGCCGCCATACGTGAGATTAGGCACCTTGATGTTGACACCAGGAGCTACCAGATAGGGAAAGACACCACTGTTACACGCTGATGGCCCGCGGCTGCTGGCATAGTCGATGGTGAGATTCGCATCGACCGCCCCTACCGAGAGCGACTCAGGATAATTTGCAGGGCTGATACTGGTATAGATGTACGGCCCCTCGTTACCGGCAGCAAAGATCACGGCAATCTGTGCTGCTTTGAGCACCTGAACATCAGGCTGAAATTCCGTATAACATGTATCGACAGTATTTGGTAATCCCCATGAATTGTTGACAACATCCGGGGTGTCACTCGTATTCGGATTACCATCCGGATCCAGTAACCACTGATATCCCAGATGAATCTTGCTCAATGAAGATGAACCGGCATCGTTGAAGATTTTTACCGCGATCCATTTGGCATCCGGGGCTACACCAATGGCAGTTCCCGACATATCCCTGCCCACCATGACGCCCATCGTCTGTGTCCCGTGACCATTACCATCATATGGTGTTGAATGTTGTCCGTTCGGGTCGTACCAGCTGTTGCTCCCACCCCGCCACTGAGCCGCGAGGTCAGGGTGATACACATCCACACCCGTATCCATGCTGGCGACAGTAATCCCGTCACCGGTGTAACCGGCTGCCCACATTTCCGGGGCACGGATCGCGCTCAGATTCCATTCAGGCGGTGAAGTTGTTGAGGCCGTTGGTTCCGCCAGGGTGACAGTTTCATCGAGGCTGACCCGGTCAACCTCCGGCCGGGCCGCCAGACTGGCGATAGTATCAGCCCGCACAGTTGCAGCCATACCGTTAAAAATCCAGAAGGAAACGACTTTTTTGGATTTTTTCCCCTCAAGAAACTTCTTAAGTAATTTCTGGCTTTTGTCCGCTTTCCCTCTCAATTCGCTGACAACTTTCATCCGACGCTTTTTCCTGTCTTTCTCCCGAATGACATCAAGGTCAGCCTGATCGGACAAGGTCACAATGATTGATACCTCTGCCCCGGGATCAAGTCCGTCCAAAACATTTTGCAGTTCCGGGTCGATGAATCCGGCATGTGTGTATTGCACTGAACATATTACAAGCGTTAAACTTATAACAATTGCATAGAATTGTTTTTTCATATCATCCCCCCTATGTCACAATCTGCCATGTACACTATTTGCGACCCATGGCATGGTCTGTCTTCTTATCTGACAGTTAGATTTTGAACTCTGAAATCACCAATAACCACACTTACCTTGCTCCCTGCTTTTACCAGGCCGGGGTTACCGAAGAACATCCAGTAAGTCCTCCCTTGCAGCGGCTGATTCGAACTGCGGAGTGGCCCGACCTTGGCCATATTGGGCACAGTGAGCGATTTTCCGCTGGATTCGTCGATCAGATAAGGTTGTATCTGGCGTACAAAAAGCGGAGCAGCCTTTTCAGCATCGACAACCCGATAACGAAAATCAAGCATGTGCCCGGCGGCAGTCTGACGGATCCCGACAATCTCTATACCCCAGACATCTTCGATTTTAGACGCCTCGTCCTGCTCCGTGGTAACCGTCCCCCAGGACCATGTCGCCAGGACGACGAAAAACATCAGCACACTTATGACAAATCCTGCACATCGATGAGGTCGACAAACACCAGCTCTCCTGCCGTTTCCTGCTGATCCGCCTTGAGCTGTCCGTTGCTTAAGCTGTTTGGGAAACATTGTATTTCTAAACATGACACACTCCTTCTCGGTCTATCGGTCCTGAACTGAGAACAAATATTGTCGGCAGCTGTCTCAAGAGAAATTGCCTCAAGACCGCCTCAACGCAGCTGCTGTTTTGACAAACGACAGCTGCGCCAGACGGTGAAATGCCGTTAACGGGTAACATTTACGCGCACTTTCGCTCTATTCGATTTCTTGCCATCAAGATCGGTTACGGTATAGGTGAACACATCTGTTCCCCTGAAGTTTGTTTTTGGTGTAAAGGTGACACCATTATTCAGAACAGTTACAGTGCCACCTTTGGTCGGTTCTCTGACGATATTGATCTGGCTGGCTGCGACATTCCCCGATCCGTCCTTAAGATTGTTCTCGGCATCGGTGTCATTGGCTGTGATGTTGATGAACAGTGCGGTATTTCTGGTGGTCGTTGCGTAATCATCAACTGCTACAGGCGCAGTATTAACC
>JBFHGS010000176.1:0-10617 GCA_041582995.1 Desulfopila sp.
CGATTGCGCTTACGGTTAATGCATCCCCAGGTGAGTTACACGGGCAAGCGCAAGGTACTATTCTTGATGGAACGCAGCACCCGCAAACTATCTCGGCTAAGGTGTCAGGTGCAATGCATAGTACTGGTGTTGGGAGTATCGTAAGAGCCGGTGGTGTTTCCCGTGAAGCCGGCATATCCGTGACAACCCCAGCAATCGGCACTTATCTTGCCCAATGTTCAGCCAGCTTTGGCCTTGATTCAAATTGAAGCGGTCAAGGGCAATTATCAGTAGGTTCAAATGTTTATGAATCTGATGTAAAGCGAACCGCTTAAAATCCGGTTGGTTTCAGATTAATCTACGAACATACGGGCCTAATAGGGTAAGGGCGGGACTCCCTCCCGCTCTTACAGCCCTATTGGCTCACAAAACAGAGTGTATATCAAAGTGTACTTTGATGGTTTGCCGCTTTCAGCCCAATATTTCTATTTTTGGGGTGATGGAATAAATGGACAGGCTGCCGGATTTCAACACACTCATGCACTCATGATCAAAGGAGAGGATATGAAATTGAAAAAGCATCTCTGGCTGGTTGTAATAGTTCTTTGGGCTGCAACCGTGGTATCTGCATATTGTTCTTCAGTATCGTTTACTCCATTATTTACCCTGCAGCATTTTCAGTCTGCAACTGCTGGATCAACTGCTATGACTGAAGACTTTGATCGGTTCTTCGGTATTGGTAATACACTTGATATGGGGAATGGTTTAACCTTGAGCTATCCTGATGCTATGCTTGCTCCTTCACATTTATTCTCTCGTGTACCTGCAGCTACATCCGGATTCAATGCTTTAGGGACTTATTCTGACCACGGAGGATTCGAAACAGGTAGACTTACATTATCTTTCATCGAGCCCATCAATGCTCTTGGCATGCAAATAATAGGCAGACATCCAAGCTTTAGTGCCAACCTAACCACTATAATAGGTGGCTCTACTTACCCATTTTATATAATCGAACAAACGCAGTATGGAAATATGCCAGTATCATTCGTCGGTTTATCTTCATCAACATCATTTTCATCAGCAACCATCGATTTTTTTGGGCGGTTAGTAAATATTGATGACATCATGTGGACACTTGCACCGCCTCTCCCACCAAGCAATGTCCCGGAACCAGGAACCGCAATGCTGTTTGGAGTTGGTCTTGCCGGTTTGGTGGGCAGAATACGTTTTTTAAGAACAAATAATAGGTGGTATTAAAACAATATCTGATTACCCCTGTATCTCCGCTTTAGCAGGTGAGGGGTTAGGAGTGAAGAGTGAGACGTGAACAACATTTGTTGCAGGCAACTCGACGAACCGCAGCATTCTCTTTAATATTGAGTATTTGCAGTGTTAGTCGTTGTGCCCCCTCACCCATAGCACTCAACTCCTCACCATGCTTGCTGAGAAAGAGGGGGTAATCAGAAAACAATAGTTCCAATCAACCCAGAGCTACTCTGCTCTTATGTTTTTATGAGACGAAATTATTCTGACACATAGGGTATTCCCTCTCCCGCTGATGGAAAGGGGGATATCAACTAGCGTTGCAAGATGTTCACTTAATATCTCAAATGGAAGCCCTAGAAGCAGGAATACTTCTCGACAGTTTTCTGGAAATCCCTAAAGGCCACATTAAGAGCCAAATATTCTGTATACCTGAGATAGATATGCAACTTCCTGCCACCAAGTAAATACCAACAAATTACAAGCGCAATAACAGTCACATACGACATTGTTAAACTTTTGCACACATTGTAAATTCCGCCGAATCTTGACCCATCACTAAGTTAGGCTTATTCTTGATTAGATATTACAAATGAACAATAATTACCCAAAGCTGCACCGGCTCTACTTTCTAGTTCATTAGACATTCTTACTTCGTCCAACTCCAGAAACACTCATATTCTATGAATAAACCTGCGACTCTTCCGGGTTATCAGATTGTTGAATTTATAGGTGAAGGCTCTTTTGGGGCTGTGTATCGTGCGGCACAGGAAAGTACCGGCCAGATCGTTGCCGTAAAGCTTTTGCGTCTTGATAACCTTGACAAGATCACAAAAGAAAGAAGAATAGCCCGCTTTAATCGGGAAACAATGCTCTGCGCCCAACTCCAACACCCATATATTGTTCACCTGATTGACAGAGGCATATCCACCGACTCCACTCCTTTCGCTGTATTCGAATATGTCAGGGGTGACACGCTGCAGGAACTACTCAAACGAAATGGACCCCAACCCCTGCATCAACTGAAAGTAACAATGGCCCAGGTTCTTGAAGCCCTGGCCTATGCCCATGAAAGAGGAATTATCCACAGAGATCTGAAACCTGGGAATATCCTCATTACAAACGATAATATCCAATCCCATGCCAAGGTGTTGGATTTTGGTATTGCCGGGCAGATAGCCTCAGTCAGAGGTGATGATTACGAAAGCCTTACCCTCACCCCTGATGCCATAGGCACACCCTCCTACGCTGCACCTGAGCAGCTGCGCGGTGAACCGCCGAATCCTAAATCAGACCTCTATGCCTGGGGCCTTATTTTTCTCGAATGCCTTACTGGACAATCGGTAATGGGTGCGGGTAGTGTTGCAGAAATTTTTCATAAGCAGTTGCTTGCAGGAGAGATTCCTTTCCCCTCTGCCATTGCAGCACACCCGATCGGGGGTCTGCTGCGAAGGGTGCTTGCAAAGAAGTTACAGGACCGAGTAACCAGTGCTGCACACCTCCTCGCTCAATATCAGCAGATTCATTTCGATAATCTCGTTGGCATGATCCGCCCTAAAATGGGCGGTGATAATAGGGCTGGAGAAGCAACACAAACTGGCAGCGGAATAGTGACAGGAGCTGACAAACGACAATTGACAATTGTCTGTTGCAGTATAACACTTGCAGTGTCACCTAGCACACAGTTGACCCTTGAAGCTTTGGACAATATGCAGCAGATTCAGATCAGTCACTGCCTGGATATCGCAGCAGGGTATGGCGGTTTCCACGCTGGAAGCCTGGGTGATTTCGTTATGTTTTATTTTGGATATCCGGAATCCACCGACAATGACGCCCGGCTGGCCGTTCGTACCGTGCTCGATCTGGCTGATGAGTCTCGACGCCGTACTATTCCCCTTACAGAACAGCAGGGGTTGAAGATTGAATTCCAGGCAGGTATCCACTCAGGCCCGGTACATGTCGAACCTGGAGCCACCCCATCTGGAAATACCGTAAGCACAGCTTTCAAGCTGGCCACATCAGCATCCGCAGGTGAAGTACTTATCACCGAACAGGCCAGGCAACGACTGACAGGTCGTATCCATTGCAAAATGCTGGCCCGGAAAATATCAGGACTACCAGCTGAGTTAGATATCTACACCCTCCTTGAAGAGCGTCAGCGGGAAGCACGCTCTTTATTATCAGAGACAGTGCTGTTTGGCAGAGATAAGGAAATGATTTCTATCAGGCAGGCCTTGAAAGACCAGATTGGTGTGGTTCTGATTCATGGCGAAGCAGGAATAGGAAAGACAGCATTGATTGAAAAATTCCTTGTCGAAATCCAAGAGAACAACATCACTATCGTTGAAATGCAGTGTCTCCCCGAATACAGGAACAGCGCTCTGTACCCAATACTGGAAAGAGTGCGCCGCCAGCTGGACCTAACAGGACTACAGGAAGATCCTCAGGCAGCGGTGAAACGAATTGAAAACGCATTAAAGGCAAGAGGCTGCAATCTTGAAACTGTCCTGCCCGTCTTCTGTACCTGGTTTGCACTTCCGCTTCCTGAAAACTATGCGCTTACTCAACATTCACCTGAGCGTCAGAAAGAGTTTCTCTTTGACGGATTGCAACGTCTGCTCTTTGACAGCAGCTCCACTCGGAATTGCTGCGTTATAGAAGATCTACACTGGTCTGATCCTACCACCTTGGAATTCATTAGCCGCATCACCAACTCAGAAAAAGCTCAACAGATTCAGCTACTGGCTACTGCACGACCGGATTTCAATCCAGATAAGCAAGACATATTACCCTGTACCATTGCCCTTGAAAAACTCTCCGACCAGGAAGCCATCAGACTCATAGACCATATTTTCAAAGGAAAGGAGTTGTCATCCAATCTAAGATTGCAGGTTCTCAACCGGGCGGGCGGGGTCCCACTCTTCATTGAAGAGTTGTGTCGAACGCTCCTCGATAAAACCACGGTTAATAGCCTGAGCAAAGAGTATACAAACACCGCCTTATGGACCGCAGAGATTCCCGAAACACTGATCGAACTGCTACAGGCACAAATTATGAGCCTGGGACCTGCCCGGGAGACCGCCCAACTCTGCTCAGTTCTTGGAAGAAAAATCGACTATAGGGTTTTAAAAGAAGTTTCAATCCTCGATGAGGAACTGCTTGCTGATGACCTCACCAGTTTGATAGATGCTAAGATACTGGTCTTGAAGCGGGGAATTGATTCGTCAACCTATTTTTTTCGACACGCTCTCTTGACAGACGCGGCCTATTCTACCCTATCAGAATCGACCAGAAAAAATATACATGGTCAGATCGCCAATATACTTGAAGAGCAGTTTCCCTCGATGGTAGGTGAACAACCAAACAACATCGCCCACCACTTTGCAGGTGCCCATAACTTCAGCAAGGCAGTCCAGTATGGAACTGATGCAGCCGCCACCTTCCTGCGGCTCTCCAATAATATGGAAGCAATAGAGCTTGCAAACAAGGTTCTCACCTGGATAGACAAATCGAACCAGAATATGCAATCTGAACAAACCCTGCAGATCAACGGCATACTGACTCAAGCTCTCATGGGGACACGTGGTTGGGCTGATCCGCTGGTGAAACAGAAAATTGATCTTTCCCACAACTTGCTAGACGATGTGAAAGAGAGCCAGCACTATGTGCCGGCCCTCTGGTCACTGATGACCTATCACTACGTGGCAAGCAATCGCAGGGAGCTGAGTGGGCTGGTCGCTGAGTTTGTCAATTATGCCGAAAAAAGAGATGATCTAGACCTTCTTATTGCGGCAAATACTTTTTCAGGACTCTCGCACCATGGTGCAGGTCGCTACCTACAGGCGGAACAGGCATTTGAACTGGTCAACCAGCTCTATGACAGTGAGAAGCACGGTGACCACTGTACGCGGTTCGGCCTGGACACCAGAGTCTGGTCACTTGCCACCCTGTCCCTGGTGAAATGGTTTGTCTCAAAACCTGATGAAGCCAGATATTACACTGACGAGGCAATAGCATTCGCCAGAGAAACAGAGCATATCCCTTCGCTCTGTATCGCCCTGCTCTATTGTGCGAATCTGGCTCATTATATGGGAAACAACTCTCTGGCAACCGATGTCATTACAGAACTGAACGCACTTGCTGATAAATATGGTCTTGCCGGATACCAGGCATACGGTCAGATATTTACTTGCTGGCTCTCAGCGCGGGATAAAGAGGCGGAAGCGGTGCTCAACACTTTGCAAACCATGGGATGTAAAGCAGCACTCAGCTACTACCGTTCATTGCTGGCAGAGATATATGCCAGCCAGAAACGCTATGCTGATGCAGTGAACTGTGTCGAGTATTGTTTGTCACTCTGTCAGGAGAACGATGAATTCTATTATGAACCTGAACTGCATCGTATGCGTGCAGATTATTTGATGGAAATTGAGGACTCAAGCCTGGAGGACGCAGAGGCATCATACAGGCGAGCCCTTGAAACCGCAAAAATCTCAGGAATGGCGCATACAACAGAAGTAGTGCATACAAAGATAAAATCCTTGCAAGTCAGATCATATACACAGGCTGTAGTTACATAGCACAGGATGAGCAACCAGACGGGGACACCCTTATCTGGTTGCTCATCCTGTCGACTCCAACTAAAACAACAGGAGATTCATAATGGATGGAACCTCAGCAATGATGAAATTCAGAACAATTTACCTGCAAGCCATCGCAAGGTCATGGAGAGATCCCAAATTTCTTGAATTGTTGAAAATGGACCCGATTGGCACCCTGTCGAAGGAATATTCCCTGCAGTTTCAATGGGACATAGATCTGAAGATAACAACAGTTTCAAACAAAGAAAGCATTTGGGACCCTGTAAAATCCGGGGGCTGGGTCGGGAAAAATCCGCTGATATCACTCTGGGTGCCGCCGCCACCCAATAACTCGAAGCAATTCGGCAAGGCTTGGGCTGCCTACTACGATGAATTCCCAACTTTCCTGGGAGACCTTCAACCTCGCACCCCGAAACCTGATGGAAATCAGGTTGGCAAAAGAGAGGGACATCCTGTTGGCGAGGCTTATCAACTTGGAATGGGTCAGTGGAAGGATTTCCTGGAATTTGGTGGGGTAATAATGCGATTGATTGCAATGGCCTGGGCTGATGAAAGAAAAGATGGTGAAGATCAGAAGTATAGAAATCAAATCGTTGAGGAACTAGTAGAAGTTCAGGATACCAATGAAGGCGCAACTATTCTCAACAAATGGCTGGGATATACCATGCCATGGAACATGGATGTACAGTTCAAGTTGTCAGGATGGTTTAAAGGCAGCAAGGATGCTGAAAAAAGCTGCCGTTGGGATGACACCAAAGGCCAATGGCCTGGATCAGAAAAGAAAGATTCTGTAATCAAGAGGCCCCCAAGTTGCAGAAATTCGCTAAACTTCTATATCCCCAATATGCCTAGTCCCGACGCATCTATTGATGCAATAGCACTCAGCGCCTATAACGTCACCGGAGATCAATACCCATTCACCTGCCCATAAATACCAGTATGAGAAACATGCCATTTGAGGCACTGGCCGGCCAGAGCGCCGGCCGGTGCCTGACACTCAATCCCGGTCTACAACTCACGATTGTATCCACTGATCAAGCCTTACTTATTGGTGGTGGAAAGTATTTTTTTCTACACAATAGCGTGCACATTAAAGCGGTCAAAATGCTTAATGGTACACGCACCAATATCGAGATTGCTGAGATGATTCCCTGCCCTGGAGGTGCCCTCGAAATTCTGGGATTCTTCGACCAGCTTGAGCGCATGGCCATCTGCATGGAGAGCGTATCAGCCTTAGAGATGGGCAATGCACTCTCCTACTGGCAGGGACAGGGGTACACATTGGGAAGATTGGAGAAGTTGCGCACCACCTTTGTAGCTGTTGATTTGCTACAGGATGGGCTGAGCGGGAAATTAATAAGTAAAGCGCTTAAACGGGCGGGCATACAACTCTCTTCACATTCTCCTGCTTTTCATGTTGTGGTTACCCATGATCTCTTCGACCCAAGACTCGATGACATCGCCAAAAAAAACTTGGCCAGCAAACATCCCTGGCTGCTTGTCAGCCCAATTGGACAGACACCGTTAATTAGCCCAATGTTTACATCAGCGGAAGGGCCATGCCTGGGCTGTCTCCAATACTGGTTACGTATAAATCAGCCGGTTGAAGAGTACATTCGTCGAAAAAGAGGCCACTCTGCCCTGTCACCACCGAGGGAAATCGAGCCAACTATTCGGCTCTTCGCTGAATTGGCCGCAATGGCAATAGGCCGCATAATCCTTGATAAAGAAAATGATGTTACCAGGCTGCAGGTTTTAGATGCTGAAACGAGTGCCCTCACACATCATCAGATTAGAAAGCGTCCACAATGCGCTATCTGCGGCAACCCAGAATATATGAAAGAACTGGCCTACCAGCCGGTCACACTCAACAAAGTCACGAAAACGGTCTGTATCGATGGTGGATTTCGGCATCAATCGCCGAAAAACACCTACGCCCGCTTCAAGCATCTGGTAAATCCGGTCTGCGGTCCTGTAAGTCAGCTTGGTCCTATGCCCAGTCACCATACTTCATCCCGGCCGGTATTTGTTTCCGGATACAGAGTCTGCCCGAAATCCGATAGCGTCAACGGTCAGTCCTTCCAGAGGGTCTGCGCAGGAAAAGGCCAGAGCGCTGATCAAGCAAGGGTAAGTGCACTCTTTGAAGCTATTGAGCGCTTCAGCGGAGTATATCAAGGTGATGAAGCCATCATTAGCAGTTCACTGAAAGAGCTTGGCGACAGAGCCTTATCCCCAAATTCCCTGCAAATGTATAGTGATAAGCAGCATGCAGCTTATGCCCGTCAACAAAGCGAAAACATCGAAAAACCACTGCACGTTACCAGAAAATACGAACCTGAACAAATAATAGACTGGACACCCGCCTGGTCGCTATCACACAACCAACGTAGATTTGTACCATTTACATACTGTTTCTCAGAGGTTCCAGCGGGAATAGATAGTTCATTTGCCCGCCACAATGGGAATGGAGCAGCTTCCGGAACCTGCCTTGAAGAAGCAATCCTTCAAGGGCTGTTTGAACTGATTGAACGTGATGCTGTAGGTATCTGGTGGTATAATACAATAAGCAGGCCAGAGCTTAACCTGGTGCAACTTGAGGATGAATATTACCTCCAGATGAAGCTGGAGTACAATCAACTTGGCTGGGACATCTGGATACTCGATCTGACCCATGATCTCAGAATTCCAGTCTATGCTGCACTTGCCCAGAAGAACACCGAGGAAAAGTTCTGTATCGGTTTTGGCTGCCATCTTGACTGGAGAATCGCACTGCAGCGCGCAATGGCAGAACTGAACCAGTTATTTGACCCTGCCGGAGAATTACGTGCCCCCTGGGACCATCAAAAGCTACGATCTACTGTTTTTTTATATCCTGACAATAATGCGCCACAAATACCTTCGTCAGCCTATAATGCATCCTCAAACATGCTTGATGATATCAAGGAATGCATGCACAGGTTACATAGGGCTGGCCTTGAACTTGTAATTGTAAATAAATCGCGACCAGATACAGAGGTTCATGTCGCACATGTAATAGTGCCGGGTCTGCGACATTTCTGGCCTCGCTTCGGCAATGGTCGGTTATATACGGTACCTGTTCAGATAGGATGGAGAAATGCGTCCCTGACAGAAGAAGAGCTGAATGAAGTACCGCTACTGCTGTAATATTATCTCAGAGGTAAAACATGGGGAAACTTGTCAAACAATCTACAGGATCAATTTGGAAACCCGAACAAACTGATTCTATCTGGTTATTTAAGGAGCACACCATCGGCCGCGACCCACGTTGCAACAGCGTCCTTACCGAAGACAGTGTCTCGAGATTCCATGCACGGTTCAGCTGGTGTGGCAGTTATTGGTCCATAAAAGACCTCGGAAGCAGAAACGGCACTTTTATCAACGGCCGAAAGCGACAAGCAGGTGAAACGCACCAGATTAACGCTGGCGACAGGATTTTTTTTGGAGACAGACAGCAGGAATACCTGTTAGTACAGGATCTGGAGCCGGTGTCCTGCCTCATAACATCTGGAGATGATGGTACAGAAACCCGCATCCCCCTGGTTAACCTCCTCCCCCTTCCCTCACCAGAAGCACCCTTATGTACCATTTTCTCAACCAAGGAAGACCGTTTCACCATGGAAGACGAAACAGGTGCTGTTATGGTTCTTGAACATGGCAGGAAAATCCGCACAGGCAATACCCTCTTTGAGGTGGTACTTGCCAGGGAGCGCAACGACCTGGAACAGACATGCGCTCTAGAATCAAACTTTGCAGGACTACGATCCATCCACCTGGATATCGCTGTGGCACCAGACGAGGAGAGTGCTGAAGTGATGTTACAGATCGGGAGTTCGAGACACACGCTGCTACCGAAAGTACATTTCTATTTGCTTGCCCATCTGGCAAGAATTCGCGCCTCCCAGACGACAGAAAACTATGACCCGGACAAACACATTTTTGAAGACGGCCACGGTTGGGTGGACTGCGATGTCATCTGCGACGACCTTCTCATCAACAGAGAGCACCTTGCCCAACAAGTTTTTAGAGTACGTCAGGATTTCAAGAAGTGTGATCCGGTTGTAGCAGAACGTATTATTGACCGACGCCTGCGTGGCAAGTTACGTATCGGCTTTCCTGCCAACAGTTTTAAAATCAGAAGTATGCTCTGACGTTCATTATCGTTTACTTGAAAAAACTATTTCCTCACAATTTGCTCCTGTTCTCCCTATCTCGGCTTACCTTCCCCAGGTAGACAGAGGCATTTACACCTGCAAAATTCATAATGAAATCATAACCCTCAACCGTATACATTCCCTTCCATAAACCTGCTCTTCAATTTCCTTCATATACTTTTCACCTCATGAGCACATGGCTGTAATGATCTGTAATGAAGAGTAACCCTCTGTAATGGTAGTTCCCTACTCGTTGATATCACTGCTGTCTCATAAATTGTTACGGAATTTCGAATAAATAAAGGCTCGGAGAGCTGCTTGTGTTATAATGAATGTGCGAAAAACAAAACAACATCAAGGAGATCCGAGCCATGGCACATTCTAACACGATTCTTTATCAGATTGCTTCATTTATCCCGAGACATGATTTTGAAAAACTGGCTAAAATCTATCACGGTGGTCAAAAGTTTCGCTCCTTTAACCGCTGGAGTCAGTTTATGGCCATGACCATTGCTCAATTGACAGGGAGAAAAAGCCTCCGTGACTTAGTGAGTAACATTGCCTTCAAGGGTAAACATCTTTATCACCTGGGGATGAAG
>JBFHGS010000177.1:0-10302 GCA_041582995.1 Desulfopila sp.
ACCTCGTTGATCTGTCCTTTCTTCATAAAAGAGCTAACAGGGCCCATTTAAGACAGGTCCATACGGTTTCGCAGTTTGCAGCAACTCAACACGAAGTCGACACGCCGAAATCCTATAGACGTCAATCAACGAAATTCAAAGCACGGAAGGCAACCGGAGCAACGCAAAAAGGGGTTAGACCAAATTGGCCTAACCCCTTGTAATTTACTGGTGCACCAGGAGAGATTCGAACTCCCGACCTACGGATTCGTAGTCCGTTGCTCTATCCAGCTGAGCTACTGGTGCGTTAAAGTGAGGACTATATACCCCAGTTTAATTCAGACATCAACCCTGTTTTTTATCGACAGGCTCTTTTTCTGCTTTGTGCAGTGTTATCTCATGCTCTACAGGACTCAAACCAGGGTTGGCGATAATCGCAATCTCGGTATTATAGCGAAGTTCATGCTCATGAATCTCGTTTCGCTTTTTATTCTGCAGATATTGTGCAACATCAAGAGGGAAAGTGCATTCCACCCGGCTCACGTGCTTACGGCTCGCAGCTGTCTGAATCCGGCGCAGATAAAAGAGTGCCAGAGTTTCAACAGAACGGACAGTACCACGTCCCTTGCAATGCTCACAGACCCGATAATTACCAGCCTCAATAGGAGAACCAAGCTTTTGCCTGGAGATCTGCATCAAGCCAAACTTTGAAATACGGCTGAAATCCACCTTAGCCTTGTCTCTCTTCATCGAAACCTTCAGTATGCGTTCAACGTCACGGATATGCTTTTTATTACGCATATCAATAAAGTCAACCACGATCAGACCACCAAGATCCCGCAGGCGCAACTGACGTCCAATCTCACTTGCAGCCTCCATATTTGCCTGATAAATAGACTGATCAAAGTTCTTGCCCTTGCTGGTCGAACCGGAGTTAACATCGATTGAGACCAACGCTTCAGTAGGCTCTATCACAATAGAACCACCCGAAGGCAGGTTGACACGCGGCTGATATATAGACTCAATCTGATCTTCAACACTGAATTGATTGAAAATCGGCCGGGAACCCTTATGCAGGCGCACCTTCACATCACGTTGCTTACTTGGCAACAGGGAAATAAACTCTTTAACCTGTTCCATAGCGTCAACATCATCAACCAGGATCTCTTCGATAGATGGATCAAAATGTTCCCGCAGGAAACGCAAAACGCTCTGGTGATCCTCATAGACCTGACCAACACCTGTCAAATCCTGAGCTTTCTTTTTAATCTCCTCCCATAGGCGCAGAAGATATCCAACATCGCGGCTCAGTGCTGATCTGGTAATATCTGCACTGGCAGTTCGTACAATCCAGCCGATACCTTCAGGTATTTCCAGGGAATTCATGGCAGTACGCAGTTGGGACCGACGATCCTCTCCTGATATTTTACGACTGATGCCGGAAGAATCCGAACCAGGCATCAGGACAACACTGCGTCCGGGAAGTGAAAGATAGGTGGTCATATTCGCACCTTTCTTCATAACTTCCTCTTTTACAACCTGAACCATTACATCCTGCCCTTTCTCAAGCACGTCTGTAATACTGAGCTTTTTCCAATAATGCGAGTCAACCAACTTCTGGATATCAGCGCTCAGATCCTGCTTATAATATTCAGGATGTATTTCACTAAATGGCAAAAAGCCATTTTTATCGGTACCGTAATCTACAAAAGCAGCCTGAAGATTGGGCTCAATTGCTACGATTCTACCTTTATATATATTATTTTTGGTCTGGGTACGGTTAATGGTTGAAACGTGGATTGACTCAAGACGACCATTCTCGAGAAGAGCGAGCCGGCATTCTTCCGGTTCCTCTGCGTTGATCAGCAGCTTGAGAACAATATCTTCTCTCTCTTCCTCACCTTCCCCCTCAGGAAGCGCAGGAAGATCCGTTCCCCTGCTTTCGGCTTCATCGAACTCAGAATCAGACTCTTCCGACCAATCGTCATCGTCATCATCCCTATCATCATCACGATCATCATCACGAGTACGCGCATCAAAGTTTGCGGTACTTACCTGCTCCTGAGAATCCTTTACTTCCCCCTGCTTGGCTCCCCTGCGTCTACCTCTTGACTTCCTATGGGCAGGCCTCCGCCTTTTGCGTTCCGGTGCAGCCTGTCCGTCGCCACTTTCAGTAGCAGCCGCCTCTCCAGAGTTAGCATCTCCGGTAAGTTCAGCGTCTTTTACAGCAGTTACGGGCTCTACAATAGCAGGGCTGTTTTCAAGAGCTGCCACACCTTCAGCAGCAGTCGCCACTGCCGCGGTTTCAACCTTCGCAACCGGCTTCTTTCGTCTGGGTGGACGTTTGCGAGGAGTTCGCTTTACTGGAGGTGACTGCTCTGAAACCTCAACAGGAACAACTTCTTCTGCGGCAGGGCCCTGAGTTTCAGCAACACTAACCGGTTCAGAAACAGTCTGAACTGCTTTCTTTTCTGTAGTTGTTACATCAACAGCAGGAGTCTCTTCTGTTTTTTTCTTTCGTGGTGCACGTTTCCGGGGAGCACGTTTAGGGGCTGGAGTCTTTTCTCCTTCAGCAGCACTTTCCGAACCTGTCACTACAGAATCAGTGGCAGAGACAACAGCAGTACTACTTTCTGCAGCAACTGTCTGAGCAGCAGGCTGTTTTTTCACTGGTCGTTTACGTGGAGCACGCTTAGGCTTCACAACTTCCGCAGGAACTTGCTGCTCCTGAGGAGAATCAGAAGCTGTTACTGCTGCATTTGCTGTAGAATCTACAACTGAAGTGGTTGCCGTTACAGCAACCGCAGCCTCGGCACCAGATGCTTTACTCGCTGTGGTCGAGCTGGCTTCAACTGGTTCTTTTTTCTTGCGGGGTGCCCGCTTACGAGGTGTTTTGGGTTTTGCGGTTTGTTCCGGATCTGACGCCTTAGACTGCACATCAGCAGCTTTTGCAGATGCCTGAACTGAAATTGCATCTGTGATAGCCTCTGCACTAACAGCTTTTTCTTTGGCAGCTGGTTCTTTTTCTTTTTTCTCAGCACCGGCAGTATTCTGTTTCACCGGCGGTTCATGCTCTTCCTCAACTGCTGTACTTTTCCACCAGGCTCCTGTAGATGCTTTAATTTTTCGGCTTGGCTTCTTTTCTTCGGTTTTCTTTTTCTCGACCATATTGATCCTTCACCTGGACCAAACCACTGTAGTTCAGTAGTTTTCCAAGAGTCACATCTTCTGCCGCTATAAATTCCGGGGAACTTGCTTACACCCGGTCCATACAGTTTCAGAACAATTTTAGTTCGCACTACCAGACAGACTATTGTCAGATAATACGTATCCCGGCGACCACCCTGTCACGTCATTCGAGCAGCATCTGCTCATCGCCCCGGTTTCTTTTTAAAGGACCGGGGTGCGTAGCTTCAAAGCTTTTGGAAAGGACTTGACGTAACAGGTATAGCCTGCCTCCATTTTATTGTGTTTTGAGGAAACATTACTTCCTCCCGGGACAACCAGGTACCACTCCCTGATTACACTTTCTTTTTCCCGGTTTTACTTCTATACTTTCGGCAACAATTGGCCAGAACGTTTAGTTCTGAACTCAAAAAGTTGTTTCCGGAAGGTTTTCGTATGCACCCACAATCTCTTCTTTCAGGCAATCAATTATTAAGAATACCTGATAATCCTTTTTGAGTCCAATTTACGGCAACAACTCATACGAATTACTGCAAACATAGAAAGCTCGGAAAAGGAGGGTATGGGTATAGATAAAAGCTCACATTCCAATGTGGATTTGCAAGCTGTAGGGAAAATAAAACAATTCCCTTTCATTATCAAGGTAAATCTATGACTTTAAACTTGACACTAAACGACTAGAAACGTACAGTTCGTTGTTTACTTTCTATAAATATTTATGATGAAATCCCAGTAACAGAAGAGTCATCTGCTAACGCAAAATGACTTAACTTGTTACCAAAATAGCACCTCACACAAAAAGGCTGCGGTGTGAAAACAACTATTAGGAGTATACTGTGACATTCCTCCCGGTAAAATGCTCTGGAAAAAACGCCAGTTTTGCAACTCTGGCCATATCATCTTTGATCGCTTTTCCTGCAACCACTTTAGCCGATACGGTTTCCACCTCTGAATGGAACATTTCAGCCGACCGGATCATCCGCTATGATGAACCTAACAGCATCGTTGCCGAAGGGAACATTGTTCTGGAGAAACGGATCAAAGTACCAGCACAGGTTGAGACGGCTGCTATTAAAGAGACAGGTTGGTCTGAACTTCTCGGAGAATCAGCTCAGCAGGAAACCATTCCCGCTGCAGAGATAGAGGAGCAGACTGAAGCGGAAGATCAACAAAAGACTGCACTCATGATCCAGGCAGACTGGCTTACCTACGACGTTGATCTGCAATCAATCAAAGCCAGGGGAAATGTCAAACTCATACGCGAAGAGGATACCCTTGTAGCCGACCAGGGTAAAGTCGACCTCAACACCGAAACAGGTTCTTTTACCAACGCGGTAATCATCCGTAAGGAGAACCAGCTCCACCTTGAAGGTAAAAACATCGAAAAGACCGGCATCAACACCTACCACATACAGGAAGGTTGGGTCATCACCTGTGAAGTAAATGAAGGAGAAACACCGCCATGGAGTTTTTCCAGCTCTGATACCCGGATTGAGGAAGATGGGTATGCAGTACTAAAAAATGCCATCTTCAATATCAAGGGCATACCGGTTTTTTATAGCCCATATATGGTTATTCCTGTCAAAAACACTCGCCAGACAGGTTTTGTATTCCCTGAGATAGCTCATTCGAGCACAGGTGGGTTCAGTACAAATGTCCCTTTTTTCGTGAATCTCTCAGACTCCATGGATGTAACCCTGTTTCCTGAAATTTACGAAAAGCGCGGTTTCATGCCTGGAGCTGAGTTTCGCTACGTCCGCTCTGAAGAGGTCAAAGGCACTATCATGGGCAGTTACCTCGATGACAGTCTTTCCGGCGACGATCAGACAACGGAATATTATACCGATACCAGTTATACGCACACCAACTCGGACCGATACTGGATAAGGGGTAAAGCCGACC
Organism: Desulfopila sp.; assembly: GCA_041582995.1. Classification (GTDB taxonomy): domain Bacteria; phylum Desulfobacterota; class Desulfobulbia; order Desulfobulbales; family Desulfocapsaceae; genus Desulfopila. The sequence goes on from JBFHGS010000177.1 coordinate 5,068, forward strand.
ATGTCTTTGGTAATGAATGGCTCGCACGCTTGGATTTGGATATTGTTTCTGATCTCGATTACCTTACTGAATTCAACAGCGGTTACACGGGTTATAAAGATACTGATGCACGTTTCCAGGAAAACTTTGGTCGTAGTTTTGAAAACAAAACTGATGATACCCGCGACAACACCCTGAAATTTCTTAAGAGCTGGAGTGGCATGTCACTTGAAATTGATATGCTCGCCGTTAACGACGTCCGCTCCGACGAAGATAAGGAAGACGATGATGATCCTTTGTGGACTCTTCCGGAAGTTCAGTTTTCCGGCGTGTTGCCAGTCGGTGAAACAAGTGCTTCTTTTGAGTGGAATACAAATTATGTAAATTATTATCGTGAAGATGGCATAGGTGGGCAAAGGGTGGATATACACCCGAACATCAGTACTTCTGTACCTCTCTCCCAGTACCTTGAATCACGAGCCGAACTCGGAGTGCGTGACACCTATTATGTGGTTCAGGAGTATGGCGATGGCGAATGGGATGAGGATGATACCCAAAATCGTCTGTTAGCTGATTTTGAGTTTGAAATTGCAACCACGCTACTCAGAAACTTTGATCTTTCCGGAGAAAAATACACTGGATTTGATCACCAGTTACATCCATATGTACGCTATAATTACATTCCAGAAGTAGACCAGGATGACCTTCCTCAATTTGACAGTGTCGACGACATTTCAGAAGAGAATGAAATCACTTATGGTGTCGACAACTTCTTCAATGTGTTTTCTAACGAAGATGGCGCCAGTGAATATGGTTGGGTAAAGATTTCACAAAGCTATTATCTTACCGACTCATATTCAGATGATCCGTTTTCAGACGTCAGTCTGCGACTCGGCTTTTCTCCGGTGAAAAATCTGTCTCTCGAATATGAAACTGATATCAGTGTATATGGAGAAGGCTTCACAACCCACAGTCTTGAAGGACAATACACAAATTCCAGAGGCGACTACTTCAATCTTGATTATAGCTTTAGTGAGTCCAGTGACATTGATCAGATCAATGCTCTGATTCGCGCCCAATTATTTGCCCAATGGTCTACCGAATTCGAGATAGAACATTCTATTGCTGAAAGTGAAACCAACGAAGCGAACATTTCGTTACTTTATACGGCATTATGCTGGTCTGTTGAACTCCAGACGAAATATACTCCTGATGATACCAGCTACATGGTCATCTTCAGTCTGGCCAACATCGGCACACCGCTTGGCCTTAATCTGTAACGAAACATCACCTTTACAGGCGAATTATGCATTACGATATTTTTAATGGCGACGCAGATGGTATTTGTGCCCTGCACCAGTTGCGTCTTGCCGAGCCAAAACCTGATGCTTGCCTGATAACAGGTGTAAAACGTGATATTGTTCTATTGGCACGTGAAGAGCTTTCTGATATCAAAGATGATTCCCTGACAGTCCTGGACATCTCCCTGGACAGCAACCGTGACCCATTGTTACATTTGCTTAAAAGAAACAACTCGATCACATATATAGATCATCACGCTGCAAATCCGGTCCCTGTAAATGATTGCCTCAAAACACACATTGTTTTTCAGGCGGATACCTGCACATCTCTGATAGTAAACAGTCTGTTAGATAACAGCTATGCCCCCTGGGCCATCTGCGGAGCTTTCGGCGACAATCTGCATGGCCCTGCACACAAACTTGCTGAAACTTTAGCACTGAGCGAAACTGATCTCTCCCGTTTACGTGAAATCGGAGAATTGCTCAATTATAATGGTTACGGTGCAACACTTGCCGACCTCCATTTCCATCCGCAAGACCTCTATGCAGCGGTCTCTAATTACAGCAATCCACTTGCTTTTTTTCAAAATTCATCAGAACTTACCCAGCTTCGCGAAGGATTTGAAAGTGACATGGAACAGGCTCTAGCCTGCAAGGAATATCCAAACTCCAGCAAAAACAGGGTGTATCTTCTTCCAGATACACCCTGGGCGCGCCGGGTCGCTGGTGTATTCGCCAACCTCAAAGCTCGCGAAAAAGTCGATGCAGCCCACGCACTCATAACTGAAAATAGTGATAACACTCTTCGTATTAGCGTCCGGGCCCCTCTCAGTGACAGGAGAGATGCCATGACGCTTTGCAAACAGTTTCCAACTGGAGGAGGTCGCGCGGCAGCTGCCGGAATCAACAGTATGCCATCTTCAATGCTTGACGATTTTCTCACTGCGTTCAATACCACCTACGCCTGAAAGAGATCCTTCGATGTGGTGGTTCAGCAGAACATTTTTCCACTGTACTTTTTATGCGATCATCGCCAATACTTCCATTGCTGCTTCTTCTGCTTACTCTTTATCACGCCACGTTTCCGGCACATCAGACTTTTGCCGCCGGGAATAGCCGTGGAGAAAACTCTGCATCCCCGGTAAACACTACACGCATTGATCTTCAATCTGAAAAATACCTGGAGCTCTTCGAAGAGTTACGTAACACCTATCACTTCAGTCAGGAAGACCTGAACACCATTTTCAACGGGGTCAGTCTGGATAAAAGTGTCATAGCACTCATGGACCGGCAAGGTGAAACAACGTCCTTTCACTCATATTTGGCACTGCTCTTTACTCCTGCCATTGTAACGGCTGGAAAACAAAAGCTGGTTGAGCATAAAGAACTTTTCGACCGCATTGAAGCCGAACTCGGAGTAGACCGGGAATATATAGTCGCTATCTGGGCAATAGAAACGCGTTTTGGCCAGAAGAAAGGCAATTTCAATGTATTTCAATCACTTAATACATTCTTTGATGCATACCCGAGACGCTCTCTTTTTTTCAGACAGGAGTTAATAGAATTCCTGCTCTTGTGCCGGGAAAACAACATGGACCCTAAAACCGTAATGGGTTCATTTGCCGGCGCATTTGGCCAGACACAGTTTATGCCCTCAAGTTTTCGCGAATACGCAGTGAGCTTCGACGGAGATGAACAGCGTGATGTTTTTGAATCGGAACCGGATATTCTCGCCTCAATTGCAAATTATCTGCGACGGCATCATTGGCAACTGCATGGCCCGGTATATGCTGATATCGGCAAAAAACTCAATTCTGAAACGCTTATAAACACCTATAACGAAGGGAACAAAGGACGTGTCTCGTGGCAGGATATAACCAAAGCCCAAAAGGTTATGCTGCCTGAACCACCTGCCGGAAAACCCCTCTCTATTATCAGCTTTGCAAGAAGTCCTTTACTGGGAGGCGGTCAACGCTACATTGCCGGTTATCCTAATTTTCATGCAATCACGGCCTGGAACCATTCGAACAAATATGCAATGACCGTTAGCATTCTAGCCCAGGCACTGGCCAAATAATCTGCGTTAGCACTCCAAACCAGCTGAGACAATGCCTCTATTTATATTGAGAACCTTTTCGATTCTGCTGCTGACAGTTTTTCTCAACAGTTGCCAGCAGGATGATCGCCCCCCTCTTGTCCTCGTCCCCGAAACTGCCGTACCGCTACTCACTGATGACATGGACCGTGCATCTCTCCTAGGTTGCGCACGCCTTCAAAAAGAATATCTTGAAGGTCTCCCTCCAGGGCACACAGCCACAATAGATAACATTGATTATCCCCTTACCTGGCTGAAACAATCAATGGCTGAGTTTATTACTATCCTCGAAGAAACTCCTGATACTCTTGAACTCAATAGCCGTATTCGAAAAGAGTTTCTTCTCTACCAGGCAGCCGGACGCAGTAATCGCAAAAATGGTGAGATGCTGGTCACCGGCTATTACGAACCGCTCTTCGATGGCAGCATACAACCAAAAGAGCCGTACATCTATCCTCTATACTCGACCCCAAAAGACCTCATCAGTCAAAAAGATATATCTACTGGTGCCAGAACTATTGGCAGGCTGGATGACAAGGGAGCGATTCACCCCTATTGGACACGATCTGAAATTGAGTCCGGCAACCTTCTCGCCGGACAAGAACTTGTCTACCTGAACAATCCCTTCGATGCCTTTTTGCTGCATATCCAGGGTTCCGGAAGAATCAAATTCGCTGATGGTTCTCAGAAAGCTGTCAGTTTTGCTTCGCACAACGGACACACATACAGGAGCATAGGAAAACTACTGGTTGACGAGGGGAAACTCTCCCTGAAAGACGCCTCGATTCCGACTATCCGCCACTATTATGAGACCCACCCGGAAGAGCAGCGAAGGATCCTCAACCATAATCCGCGATACATATTCTTCACCTGGGGTGATGATATGCCACCACGCGGCAGTATTGGGAAACCACTTACAGCTGGACGTTCTATTGCTGTCGACAAAACAGCTTTCCCGGTTGAACTTCCCGGCTGGTTAATAACAGAACGGCCTCGTGTGGACGCGGATGGACAAATTATTGACTGGGTTCCAACCAGGCGTTTTGTTCTACCTCAGGATAGCGGCGCAGCAATACAGGGGCCCGGGCGTGTAGATCTTTTCTGGGGCAACGGTATCTATGCAGAGACGGCGGCCAGCCACATGAAGGCAAAAGGGGCTCTTTATTTTCTTATAAAAAAAGGCTACACCTCGAAAAGATCTCAATAAAGCAAAAAAAACGGGCGGCGCCTCTCATGTCTTCAAGGCACTGCCCATCATAATGTAGCGAAATCGCTCAGCTCGATATTTACGGCTGTAAAAGTGCAAAGCGCTCCCAAAAATCCGGAAAGGACTTTGCCACGCATCCTTCACCTGTAATCTTAACACCGGGAACCCTCAAACCAGCTACAGCAAAACACATAGCCATCCTGTGATCACTGTACGTTTCAATCTCAGCGCCATGCAGACATGCACCGCCATCACCATGGATAATCATAGCATCCGGAAACTCCTCAACTCTGGCTCCCATCTTGGTTAGTTCCGTTACCACTGCACTCAAACGATCACACTCTTTGATACGTAGATGCGCGATATTTCTGATCTCGGTTTTCCCTTGTGCAAATGCCGCCACAACCGCGAGAGTAGGAGCAACATCCGGCATATCACCCATATCTACGGTAATGCCCTCAAGAGGTCTGGAAGCGCTGACTGTAATACCGTTGCCCTCTTTGGTTACTTCACAGCCCATGCGACCAAGAAGAGGCACCAGCATAGCGTCACCCTGAATTGATGGAACCGGCACATTACTCACAGTTACCCGGCCCCCTGTGACAGCGGCAGCTGCCCAGAAATACGAAGCGCTTGAAGCATCACCTTCGATG